>CANHON010000337.1 GCA_947462115.1 Deltaproteobacteria bacterium
CTCTGGGCGCGGGTGACCGGGCAGCCCCCCGACGGCCGGCCCGCGCTCCGGGCAGCGCCGGGCCTCGATCCCGCGGTGAGCACCCTGCTGGACGCTCTTCTGGTGGAGGTCCCTCACACCGCGCCGCCCCTCTCGCCCCCGGCCTGGCCGGAGGGGCTCGCGGTGGAGGCGGGGGAGGACGCGGCGGACGGGGAGGCGGCCGCCGGGTCGGGCTCGCTGCGCACAGCGTCCCCCACGTCCATCCGGTCGGATGGCGGCGCGCCATCGACCGGTCGGCGGGCGGCGCGCCTCGAGCCGGGGGCGGCCCTCGCGGTGCTGGAGGGGCCGGTCACCGATCGGGCGCTGCGGCGGGCGGCGGCCGTGCTGGGGGTGGACGAGCGGCGGCTCATCGCGGCCCGAGACGCCGGCGGGCCGGTCGCTTTGGCCGCCTTCGGCGCGCCTGCCGACGCCGAGCGCCTGCAGGCGGCCCTGGGCCCGGGTCCGCGGCTGCAGCGGCGGGAGCGGCCTGTTGGCGGCGCCGCCCTGCCGGTCCTCGTGGCCCTGGTGGGGCTGTTCTTCGGGGCCGTCGGCCTGTTCGGCGCGGCGTTCAGCGGCGGCCTGAGCACCCTGCTGGTGCTGCTGTTCGGCCTCGCTGCGGCGGTGGGCGGCTTGGTTTTTGCGGGCCTGCGGGCGCGGGCGGTGGCGCAGGCGGCGGGGCTGGAGCGGGCGGCGGCCGAGCTCGTGGCGGCCGGTCAGCCCGATCCGCTGCTCGGGGCCTTCGGGGCCACCCGCGCGGCGATCCTCGGCGCCGGGCTGCCGGGGCCGGCTGCGGAGGACCTGCTGGAGCTGGTCGATGAGCTCCAAGAGAGCCTGCCCAGCCGACCAGCGCCGGCGGTGATCGCCGAGGTGAATGCTCAGCTTGACGCCATTTTGGTGGGCCTCGCCGAGTCGGCGGAGCAGGGCGCGGGCCCGGGTGCAGCGGCGGTTGACGTGCGGGCGCGGGCGGCGCGGGCCTTGGCGGCGGCGCGGGGCTGAGGGGCATCCACGCGCGTCGGCCGCTTGGGCTACGCTCGGCGGGGCGCGCGGCGGGCGAGGGGTCGGCGGAGCGCGCACCAGCTGTGACCGCGGACCTGCCGATGGCGACGACCTGGATCCTCGGGATCTCCTGCTTCTACCACGACGCCGCCGCGGTCCTGCTCCGCGACGGGGTGCCTGTGGGCGCCGCGAGCGAGGAGGTCTTTAGCCGCAAAAAGCACGACGCAGGCTTCCCGGCCTTGGCGATCCGCTGGCTGCTGCGGGAGGCGCGGATCGACGCCTCGGCCCTGAGCGCCGTGGCCTTCTATGACAAGCCGCTCGTGAAGTTTGAGCGGATCTTGCTGAGCCATGTCGCGACCTTCCCCCGGTCCTTCCCCCAGTTCGTCCGGGGGATCCCGAGCTGGTTCGCCGAGAAGCTCCGCATCGACAAGGTCCTGAAGCGGGAGCTCGGCTACACCGGCCCGGTCATCTATGGCCAGCACCACCTGAGTCACGCCGCCAGCGCCTTTTTCGCCTCGGGGATGGAGGAGGCCGCGGTGCTCATCGTGGACGGGGTGGGCGAGTGGGCGACCACCTCCTGGGGCATCGGCCGGGGGAACAAGCTCACGCTGAGCCACGAGCTGCGCTTCCCGCACTCCTTGGGCCTGCTCTACTCGGCCTTCACCCATTACCTGGGCTTCAAGGTCAATTCTGCCGAGTACAAGGTGATGGGCCTCGCGCCCTACGGCGAGCCGCGGCACGTGGACCGCATCAAGCAGCTCATCCAGATAAAGAACGACGGCACCTTCCGGCTCGACATGCGTTGCTTCAGCTTCGACTACGGCACGCACATGTTCAACGCGCGCTTTGAGGAGGTGATGGGCGCGCCCGCCCGGGCGCTGGAGACCGGCGAGCTCACGCAGTTCCACAAAGACGTGGCTCGCTCTCTTCAGGCCGTGGTCAACGAGGTGATGATCCACCTCGCCAACCGGGCCATGGACGACGCCGGCACCCGCAACCTCTGCCTCGCCGGCGGCGTGGCCCTCAACTGCGTGGCCAACGGCGAGATCATCCGAAACACCAACGTCGAGGGCTTTTTCGTCCAGCCGGCCGCGGGCGACGCCGGGGGCGCCCTGGGCGTGGCCTTGTGGGCTTGGCACCAGCTGCTCGACAAGCCGCGCGGATGGTCTCAGGAGAGCCCCTACATGGGCCCGGCCTACACCGAGGCCGAGCTCACCGCGGCGCTGAACCGCTACGGCGCGGTCTACCGGCGGCTGGAGCGGGCGGAGCTGCTCGAGAACACCGCTGAGCTCATCGATCGCAGCATGGTGGTCGGCTGGTACCAGGGGGCGCTGGAGTGGGGGCCCCGGGCGCTCGGGCACCGCAGCATCCTCGGCGACCCGCGCCACCCCGAGATGCGGGACATCATCAACACCAAGATCAAGATGCGCGAGGGGTTCCGTCCGTTCGCCCCGTCCGTGCTCGAAGAGGACGCCAAGCGCTACTTCGAGCTCGACCGGCCCAGCCCCCACATGCTGCTGGTGGCGCCTGTTCACGACCAGATCCGCTTCGGGCCCGACGCCCTGCCGGCGGTGACCCACGTCGATGGCTCGGCCCGCATCCAGACGGTGCGCCGCGCCCAGGATCCGCTCTACTACGATCTCCTCGCCGCCTTCAAAAAGCGGACGGGCTGCGGGGTGGTCATCAACACCAGCATGAACGTGCGCGGCGAGCCCATCGTGAACACGCCCGATGACGCCTACCGCTGCTTCATGCGCACTGACATGGACGTGCTGGTGTGCGGGCCCTTCCTGCTGCTCAAGGAGCAGCAGCCCCCGCTGCGGCTGGCCAGCGCCACCGACGAGTTCGGCCTGGACTGATCGCGCCGGCCCTGCGCCGCCCCGCTGGGCTGCGCGCTTTGACATTCGGACGACAGCCGACCGGCCCGCGCGGGCGCCGCTGCCCTTAGATTCCGGTCGGCGGCGCCCCGTCGCGTCTGGAGGCTCTGGTGTCGGAATATCGTCAGGCGCGACTCTTTGGTCGAGGGCTGGGGCTGTTGGGCCTCGCGGGCCTGGGTCTGCCGTGGGCGGCGCTGGCCGGCGCGAAGGCCCCGCCGGGCCCCCCGCAGGTCGAGGGCAGCGGCGTGGTGGTGGTGTGGCTGCCGGACGCGGCCCCGGGCTCGGTCAAGGTCAAGGCCAGCCGGGGCGAGCTCGGCCCCCCGGTCCAGGACGGGGCCCTCCTGCGCCTGCCGTGGACCCCCGACGCGGCGGTGGGCGCGCCCCTGTCGCTCGAGCTGCGCTACCGCGCCCGCAGCGGCGAGAAGGTCGAGGAGCAGCTGAGCCTGAGCCTCGCGCCCCCGGAGGCGCCGCGGTGGGCGGAGGCCCTGGTGCTGCCGCCCAAGGCCGAGGCCATCAGCGGGGTGGAGGCGGTTGGGATCGCCCCAGGGTCGTTGTTCTCATCGACCCGTGGCCAGCTGCGCGCCGAGGGCAGCGGGGTGGTCTGGCGCGCGGGCGGCCCGGCGAAGGCCCCGGCCATGAGCCTGCTCGTGGCGGTCCCGCCCCGGGCGGTGGCCCAGCCGGTCTTCGTCCCGGTGGCCGAGCAGCTCCGCCAGTCCCTGAGCCAAACGGCGCCGCCTGACAGCCAGAACACCTTGCTGATGGGCGCCTTGGGGTCCATCGGCCCGCAGCGGGCGAGCCCGGCTGGCACCGTGGCCTTCGACCTCACCCTCGACCCCCGGGCGCCGGCGGCCGAGCTGCAGACCCTCACCCGCGACGGTCGGGAGGAGCGGCGCAGCCTGCGCTTGCCGGCGGGCGAACGACCGGCCGTGCTGATCGCGCCGCTGCCGGAGCAGGTGGCCGATCCGAGGCGGGCGGTGCCCCTGACCGTGGCGGTGCTCGACGCCGAGGGCAAGCCCTGGACCGGGGCGGCGCCGCAGCTGACGGCGACCGGCGCGGCCCTGGACGCCGGCCGGAGCCTCGCGCCGGGGCTGTACCGCTGGGACTGGCGGCCGCAGCCAGGCGCCACCAACGTCAGCTTCACCGCGCGGATCAGCGGCGTGGAGCGCCAAGGCCTCGTTCAGCTCCGCCCGGCCCCGCCGGTGGTCAGCCTTCGGGCCGAGCCCATCAGCGGAAAATCCACCGGGGTCAAGCTGGCGATCGGCCTGGGCGGGCCGGCCGGCGCCTGGGCGGGCAAGCCGCCCTCGGTGGAGCTGCAGGGGGCGAAGGCCGCGGGCGCGGTGCTCGACCGAAAGGGTGGGAATTACGAGCTGTCCGCCACCTTGGCCGCGGCCGACGGGCCGGCCTGGGCGCTGCTGCAGCCGCCCCCCACCGGCGGCCAGACCCCCGCCCGCCTGTTGGCCTGGGCCGAGCCCCTGGACGGCGGCAGTGCGGCCCTGCGGGTGGCCGTCGAGGACAGCGGCGGGCGCGGCGTTCCGGCGCAGGCCCTCCGGCTGATCGGGCCGGGTGATCGCGCGCTGCCGGGGGCCAGCTCCGGCCCCGGCGGGGTGGCCACGTCGGTGGTCAGCGGGGACGGCGTCTACACCGTTGAGCTCGGCGAGCTGCGCGCCGCCGTGCTGCTGGACGCCGCCGGGCGCGGCCAGCCGGCGCTGTGGACAGAGGAGGCCCTCGCGGCCCAGCGCCGGTGGGCCGAGGCCGCCCCCTCCGTGTCGATCGGCCGGGGACCGGCGCCGGCGGTGGTGGCCGCCGCGGCCCCCGCGCAGCCCCCCGCGGGATCGGCGGGGCCGGTCTCCACGCCCGCAGCGCCGACGGGCGCCACCCCTGCAATTGCCTCCAGCACGTCGCCTTCGCCAACCTCCGCCCCGGCGGCGCCCGCCGCGCCCGCCGCCCGCGCGCCCGCCCCGGCCGGCGATGGGCCCGCCCTCCGCGCCTCCCTGAGCCTCGGGGCCGGCACGGGCGCCTACGACAGCAAGCAGGACGGCTTTCGGGTGGGCCCCGAGCAGGTCGCGCTGACCGCGGGCGGCCTCAGCGACGGCGCCGGCCTCGGCGTGTGGGCGGGCGAGCTGCGCCTGCTCGCCTTCCCCAAGGGTGGGGCCTGGGGCGCCGAGCTCGTGGTGGAGGGCGCGCGCACGAGCCCCTCCGGCC
>CANHON010000338.1 GCA_947462115.1 Deltaproteobacteria bacterium
CTGTGGATGTTGCCCTGGCTCGGCCCCTTGCTGCTCAGCGCGTGGTCCCTGGGGCAGCGGGTGGCCCGCCGGGGCGCCGAGGCCATGGTGCTCATCGGCGCCGCCCCGGCCACGACCCTGGCCGCCTGCTCCTTGATGCCCGATCTGCCGCTGCTCTCGCTGAGCTTGTCGGGCATGGCGGTGACCTTGGCTGGCTGGGCGCGGATCGGCGCCCTTCTTGTGGGCCTCGGGGCGCTTTTTCGGTTCAGCGCGCTGGCCCTGGTGCCGGTGGTGGCGCTGGCCGCGGCCTTGGCCCAGCCGCCGGGTCGCCGGTGGATGATCGCCTTGCAGTGCGCGATCCTGGCGATGCTGCCCTCCTTCTTGTTGGCGCTGCACGACCTCGACGCCTACGGCGAGGTGCACCTGCTGGCCATGGTCGGCTTCCAGAGCGTCAGCAACGACGGCGACAGCCTGATTCACAAGGCCGGCGCGGCCGTCGCGATGCTGGGTGGCGCGCTCGCCTTGCCCACCCTCGGCGGGAAGCGGGCGCGGCTGCGGGGCCTCGTGGTGGGCGCGGCCTTTGGGGCGCTGGCGGGCCGGTGGGCGGGCCAAGGCGGCGGGCCCCTGCTCTGGACCACCCTCTGCGTGGGCGCGGGCGGCGCGGCCCTGGAGGCGGCCCGGTCCGGCATGCGGGGGATGCCGCGGGCGACCGCCCGGGCGCTGGGCCTGTGGCTGCTGGTGGGGCTTGGCTTTTTGCTCACCCTGCGCTTCGTGGCGGCCCGGTATTGGCTGCCCTTCTTTGCCCCGGCGGTGCTCCTTCCGCTCAAGAACGCCCCCGTCGGGCGGCTCCGCGTGGCCTTGGTGCTGGCGCCCACCCTGTCCCTGCTCCTCGCGGTGGACGACGCCCGCCTCGCCTGGGCCCAGCGCCACCTCGCCCAGTGGGCCGCCGACCTCCGCCCTCAGGACCGTCCGGTGCGCTTCGCCGGCCACTGGGGATGGCAGCACCACCTCGAAGGCCTGGGGGTGCGCCCGCTCGAAGATGACGCGCTGCTGCCCATTGGCACGGTGCTGCTCCGCTCCGCCGTGGCCTGGCCCCAAACACCGGGCCCCGGCTGCTGGCGGCGCCTGGGGCAGAGCGCCCTGCTGCCCACCCCCTGGCTGCCGCGGGTGCACACCGTCGAGGGGCAGGCCAACTTCCACGCATACATGATCGCCGGCGAGCCGCCCCTGCCGACCTTCGCGCCCTGGGGCCTCGGCAGCGACCCCTATGACGTCGCCACCGCTGATCAGGCGAAGTTCTGCGCGGTGGGTGAGGCGGCGGGGCCCCTGCCCGCCGCTCCTCTTCCCGTGACCGCCCTGCCCGCGTGGCCCTGAGCGCCGCTGCCGCGCGGGGGCTCAGGCCCGTCGGCTGAGCGCGGTGCCCGGATCTTGGGGGCCCGCGCCGATGGCGAGCAGCAGGCCCACGCCGAAGCCCGTGCCCCGGCTGTCGGCGTCGTGGGCCGGGCCGGCGAGGTCGATGTGCAGCCAGGGGGGCGCGGGCTCGGGCAGGTGGTTGTGGATGAACTGCGCGGCGCAGCTCGACTGGGCGTTGTTGCGGTCCTTGACGGAATTGCGCATGTCGGCGACCGTGCTGCGGAACTCCTTGCGGAGCAGCTCGGGGGCGAACAAGATCGGGAAGACCGGCTCCCCGCTGGCGAGGCCGGCCTCCACCGCGGCGCGCTCCAGGTCCTCGTCGTTGCTGACGATCGCGGCGTGCAGCTTGCCGGTCGCCACGAGGGCCGCCCCGGTCAGCGTGGCGAGATCGATGACCAGGTCGGGGTTGTGCGCCTCGCAGACCCAGGCGAGCCCGTCGGCCAGCACGAGGCGGCCCTCGGCGTCGGTGTTGTTGATCTCCACCGTCTTGCCGGAGTACATGCGGATGATGTCGTCGGGGCGCACAGCATCGGGGCCCACGGCGTTCTCGGCGAGGCAGAGCACGGCGGTGATGGTGTAGTCCACCCCGAGGGCGACGGCGGCCTCGAAGGCGGCCAAAACAGCGGCAGCGCCGCCCATGTCGCCCTTCATGCCGACCATGCCGAGCTTGTCTTTGATCGACAGGCCGCCGGTGTCGTAGACGATGCCCTTGCCGACCCAGGCGACCTCGCGGGTGGCGCCCTCGGGCTGGTGGCGCAGCGCGACCAGGGCCGGGCCGTGCACCGCCGCTTTGCCCACCGCCCACAGGCCGCCGAAGCCCGCGGTCTGCAGGGCCTCGCCGTCGATCACCGTGAGCTCGGCGCCGGTGCGCTCGGCCACCGCCCGGGCCTCGGCCACGAAGGCGGTGGTGTGCAGCGTATTGGTGGGGGTGTCCACGAGGCGGCCGGCGAAGCGCACCGCGTCCATGCCGGCCTGCAGGCCCGCGCCGGTGGGCTCGCCTTGGTGCTCGACGAAAAGGCGCACAGTGCGCGGATCGTGGCGGGTGGTGGTGGCGTCGTAGAGCGGGAGCGACCGGGCGACCGCGCGGCTCAGGGCCGGGGCGTACTCCGGCTTGTCGAGGCAGAGCAGGACGACGGCGTCGCCTTCGGCGGCCCGGACCAGCGGCGGCACCGCCCAGGCGCGGGTGGGGCTGTTGTGCCGGGAGCAGGACTCGGGGAGCAGGCCGATCAACAGCTTCTGACGGCCGTAGAAGCTCGTCTGCAGCACGGCGCCGTCGGTGGGGCGGGCGCGCTCCAGCATGGCGTCCACCAGGGCCTCGGGCAGGCCAAGGCGCTCGGCGAGGCGGGCGGCGCGGAGCTGCGCGGCGCGGCCGAGGATCAGGATGCTGCGTGCGCCGACGAGCGCGGAGGCGTCGATGGGCCGGGCGTCATGGACGAGCGCGGTGCGGGGTGCCATGGGGCTCCTGAGCGCAGGTCGGGGCCTGCGGTGCGGGGGTCGGGCTATGTGCGCGCTGCGGCGGGTCGGGTCAAGGGGCCCGCGCCGAGCGCGGATCGATCCGGGGAGGTGGGGCGTGCCTGTGTCGCTTTCGCTGCGCGCTGGGGGCCGGGTGGCGGTGAGCGCCGCGGCGCCGGGGGCGCGGCTCTATGACCTCGTCCGGGCCGCCGGCTGGCCGCTCGGCTCGTCCTGCAAAGGCGAGGGGATCTGCGCGCGGTGCGGGCTCCGGGTGCTGGGCGGGGCCGAGCTGCTCAGCGAAGAGTCCGCACAAGAGGTGAAGATCAAGGGGGATAACCGGCTCGACCCGGCGCTGGTCATCGCCTGCCTTCGGCGGGTGAACGCCGAAGACGGCGCGCTGGAGCTGACCGCCGACTACTGGTGAGGCCCGCGGGGCGCGCAGCTCAGAGGCCGTTGAGCGCGCCGTCGCACAAGATCACGGCGCCGCTGCGCAGCGGGACCGCGTGGCTCGGCAGGTGGTCGAGGGTGACGTCGGAGACGTAGTCGGGCTTGGCGTTGCCGTTGAGCATGCAGCTCACGGCCACCGTTCCGTAGGGGAACAGCTCCCGCTGCACGCGACCGGCGCAGCGGTGCCAGAAGGCGTCATTGCTGCGGCGATCGCACTCCTGGGCGACGACCTCCTGCACCAGCACCTTCCACTCGGCGTAGGCCCGGTCGCGGTCGAGCTGGCTCAGCGGGCGGCGCAGCGTCGAGATCGACGGCTCGCGCTCGCTCAAGCTGAGCTCAGCGCCGGCCCACGGCACCATCGGCATCGGGCCGGACTCGCGCAGGGGCGCCGGCGGGGGCAGCTCCTGCAGCTGCAGCGCGTACAAGGGGGTGTGCGCCAAGGACACGGCGGGACCGGCCGCGGTGGGCTCGGTGGGTTCGGTGGGCTCCGCGCGGACCGGCCCGTCCTCGGCGGCCTCCCGGGCGAGGTCGGCGGCCCAGGCGGCGCGGGGGCTCAGGCCGGTGGGCACCGGCATGGAGAGGAGATCGGGGCTGTTGGGGTCGAGACGACCCTCCAGCACGCTGATCTGCCACTTTGCGACCTCGGCGGCCACCCCTGCGTCGTGGGCGGCGAGGGCGAGCTCGTCGTTGAGGCGCCGCACCCGGTGGTGGTCCTGCTCCAGGCGGTCGAGGCGCTTGTGAAGGGCCTGCAGCTCGGCATCTTGGGGCGCCGACCGCTCGCCAGCGTACCACCAGACGCCCGCGGCGACCACGGCCATGGACAGGCCGTGGGTGAGCGCCCGGTGCAGGAGGGGCGGGGCTGCGCTGGGCTGCGGGCCCGTGGGCGCGGCCTCGGCTGGCAGGGGCGCGCGGGGTGTCGTCGCTGGGGATCGCATGGCGCAGCGCCTCCGCGGAGGAGTGTACCGGTTTTTCGTGGCCGGAGCCACCGATCGGTCGGCGGCGCCCGCGCCCGTGACAGCTCCGCGGCGCTTGGGTGGGCCGGTTGGACTGGCCCGGTCCGCGGGCTAATTGTCGCGCTCCCGTTGGAGCCCACCATGAACCCGTTGACCGGCGACCTCCCCCTCCACCCCGCCCTGGTGCACCTGCCCTTGGGGCTCGCCTTCGTGATGCCGCTGCTCACCGTCGCGCTCCTCGCGGGGCGGCGCTGGTTCGGTCCCCCGGTGGTGGGCCTCGTGGCGGTCCTTCAGCTCGTATTGGTGGCGGGCGCCGTCGTCGCCAAAGAGACGGGGGAGGACGCCGAGGGGCCGGCCAAGGAGCAGGGCGCCCCCCGCGCGGTCATCCACGAGCATGAGGAGCGCGCCGAGCTGTTCACCGTGCTCGCGGGCCTGGGCTTCTTGGCCCTGGCCGGCTCCACCGCCGCTGGGACCCGCCGCGCCGCCGTGCCCCTGTTGGGCGCGGCCAGCGTGCTCAGCCTCGCGACGGCGGTGCAAGGCGCCCGCACCGGTCACGAGGGCGGCGAGCTGGTGTACGAGTACGGCGCTGGCGTCGAAAAGGTGGGCGAGGCGGTGGGCGAGCCCGCTGCCGAGCCGACCCAGCACTAGCGCGGGCGACGGGGCCAAACCGCGCGGCGCCCACGTGCGGATGCCCGCGGCGCCCCCCCTCCACCGGGTCGTCTGCCTGGGCGGGCGACGGGCACCTTGGTTGGCGAGAACGACGTCTTAGTCGTCGTCTTCGTCGAAGCCGCCGGACTGCTCGGCGTCGTCTTCTTCGCCCCAGGCGTCGTCTTCGTCCTCGTCTTCTTC
>CANHON010000339.1 GCA_947462115.1 Deltaproteobacteria bacterium
GGTGCCGTCGCTGCCCACGTACAGGGTCTAGAAGGGTAGCTCGACGTAGTCGATGGGGCTCGCGGGGCTCGCGAGGTGGTAGTCCCGGTCGAATCGGCCCTCCACCGGGATGACTTGACAGAGTTCGGCCTCGCAGAGGGACAGGCCCGGGCGGCCCGCGCCCAGGCCGATGGCCTCGAGGTTGCGCCGCGCGCCGGTCACGAAATTGTCGAGCGCGACCACCTCGTGGCCTTCGCGGAGCAGCCGATCGCAGAGGTGCGAGCCCACGAAGCCTGAACCGCCAGTCACCAGCACCCGCATCGGACCCCACTCCCCAGGCCGCAGCCCGCCGCCTGTTCCCGCCGCCTGTACCCGTCGCCTGTTCTGGGCGCCGGTTCCCGCCGCCTGTCCCGGCGCCTGACCCGGCGCGCGCCGGCCCTCCGACGCCCGCTGCGGCCTATTCGATCGGCGCGGCGCCCGCCCGCGCAGCCGCGCTCCAGCCGCGCAGCGGGCCGAGCCCCGCCGAGGCCGTGGATTCCGGGCAAAATCTGACCTTGTCCCGGCTCCGAGCGCAGTGCTATAAGCCGTCTTCGAAGACGCCCAGCCCTGCCGCAGACCTCGCCGCGACCCCGCGGGCCCCCGGTCCAGGCAGCGGCCCCCCGAACTCGCCGCAGGCCGCACGCGCACCGCACGCGCACCGCACGCGCACCGAACAGAGAGGCTCCATGGGACCCGACAAGAAGAAGAACCCGGTAGACGATCTTTTCGACGACCTCGCCGACAACTTCTTCCGCTCGGGTGACGAAGGGGCGGTGGCTTGGGACGAGCTGCCCGCCACCCTTGAGATCAAGTCCGCCGCGCCGGAGCCCCTCGCGGAGCCCGAGCCGGTCGCGCCCCCGCCGCCGGTCGCGCCCCCGCCGCCGGTCGTGGCCGAGCCGGCGCCCGAGCCCGTGATCGCCGAGCCGGTCGCGGTTCAGCCAGCGCCCGAGCCACCGCCGGCCCCCCCCGCCGAGCCGGCGCCCACGGCCAGCCCCTTCGCCACGCCCTACAGCCCGCCGCCCAGCACCGGTCCCCGGGCGCCGAGCCCGGCCAGCCCGCGGTCGGCGCTGGCCAACGAGGCCACGCAGATCTTCAGCCGCCCCTTGGTGCCGGGCGGCGTGATCCCCACGCCGGCCGCCCGCCCCGGCGACAACAGCTTGTTCGCCGCCCCGACGGTGATCATGCCGGCCTCGACCGGCGCTGTGGACGAGCCCAGCGACGAGCCCAGCGAGCCGCAGGCCGAGCCGGAGATGGCGCAGGTGGCGATCGCGCCCGCCCGACCGATGCAGGGCCTCGAGATCACTGACGAGGAGAGCCTTTTCTTCTCGGGCGGTGAGGACGGCTTCGACCGCGAGCTCCTCGACCAGCCCACCGCCGAGGTGCCTGCCGCCCTCGCCGCGGCGGTGATGGGCGCGGAGCCGGCCGCCGCCGGCGAGGAGCTCGGTCTGTACGACGCCGAGACCGCCATCGCGCCGCCCGGCCTGGAGGACGATGACGAAGAGGCGATGGCCGAAGACTTCATGGACGCCGGCCCCGACCACAGCCTCGTGCTGCGGCGGGCGCCCAAGGCGGGCGGCCCTGTCCAGCTCGGCGCCCCGGCCCAGAGCGCGCCGGCCGAAGACATCGACGGCTACACCGAGGACGAGATCGCCCAGGCGCTGGCAGAGCGCGAGTCCCGCCGCCAGCCGGTCGCTGCGGCCCCGGAGCCGGTCGCCGCAGCCCTCGAAGACGACTGGTTCGCCGACGAAGGGCCGGCCCCTGCGGCCGCCGCCCCGCCCGCGCTCCCGCCGGTGCAGCCTGCACTCGAGCTGAACGCGCAGGCCGAGCCTTCGCGCAGCAGCACCACCGTTCCCGACAGCACCTTGTCCACCACCTCGTTGTCCAACACGACGCTGGCCTTCGGCTTGCTGGATGGCGAAGAGCTCGGTGTTTTCGACGAAGAGACCGCCGTGTTGGAGGTCTCCGCCGCCCCGGTCGCCGCGCTGCCGGTGGCCGCCCCGCCCGAGGCCTGGGCCGCCGCGCCCGCCGAAGAGCCGTCCTCCGGCTCCTTTGGCGACGAGTCCATCGAGGCCGACGAGGCCAGCATGGTGAGCTCCGATGGCTTCGCGGAGCGCGAGGACCTCAGCGACCTGCCGGAGGTCCCCGGCGCTGCCGCTGACGCCGCCGATCTGGCCGCGCAGGAGCACCCCGCGGACCTCGGCCCCGAGGACCTCGCGACCGAAGCAGCGCCCAGCGCGTCGATCCCGATGGCCGTCCTCGGGGTGGGCGCCGCAGCCGCCGCCCTCGCCGCCGTCGCTGGCGGGCCGAGCGCCGCCGCCGAGCTGCGCGAGGTCGATGATCCCGCCCTCGCCGGGCGCGCGAGCCCGGTGCCCTCCGCGGGCGCCGACGCATGGATCGACGTCGCGCGCGCGCTGGAGGCCGAGGCCGCCGCGCGCCCCGCCTCCGACCGGCCCGCGCTCCGGATCGGCGCTGGGCTCATCTACTTCCACCGCGTCGCCGACTGGTCCAAGGCCGGGCCCCTGCTCGCCGGCGACCCGCTGCCGGACACGCTCAGCGGGCCCCAGCTCGCCGCCTGGACCGACGTGGTCGCCGAGCAGCGGGACCACGCGCGCCTGCTCGCCTTGCTGGAGCGCCGCGCCGCCGCCACCTCCGGCCCGGCCAGCGGGGAGCTGCTGCAGGACGCCGCGATGGTCGTCCAAGCCCACGATCCCAGCGAGGCCCGCCGCCTGCTCGGCGCTTCGTTGGACGCGCTGGAGGGCGCGCCCGACCACCCGGCCCGCTGGTTCGGTCTTCAGCGCCTGGCCGCCCTCTGCCGGAGCGCGGGCGCCGACGCGGACCTCAAGAGCGTCCTGGAGCAGATGATCGAGCTGTCGACCGGCGGTCGCCGCGGCCGGCTCCTCGCCGACCTCGCCCGGATCTTGGCCAACGAAGGGGCCAGCCCCGAGCGCCTCGTGGCGGTCTGGACCGCCGCCCGCGCGGCCGATCCCAGCGCGCCCGAGGCCACCTTGGCCTTGGAGGCCTTGGCCCGCGCCACCGGCGACGCGCAGCGCCTCGTGGACCTGTACCGCTCGGAGGCGGCGCGCACCGGCGAGGAGGCTTGGTGGCTGGGCCGCGCCGTCCGCACGGCCGTCGCCGGGCAGCTCGACCCTGAGCTCATCCGCGCCCTCTGGAGCGCGCTCCGCGACTGCGGCGGCATGGATGAGGCGACCCGCCGCGAGCAGGCCGCTTGGCTCGAGAGCACCCACCAGGTGGACGTTCTGGAGGCCACCCTCACGCTCGACGCCGAGCAGCTCCAGGGCGCCGCCCGCTCCTCTGCGCTCTGCCGCATCGCTGGGCTCCGCGAGGCGCGGGGCGACGAGGCGGGCGCGCTCGAGCTGCTCCGCGCCGCGGTCGAGCTCGACCCGAGCAACGCCCCCGCCGTCGAGGCCGCCGCGCGGCTCCTCCGGCGCGCCGGTCAGTACACGCAGCTCGTGGCCTTGCTGGGCTCCCGACTCGACGAGCTCTCGGACCCCAACCTCGTGGTGCACACCCTGTACCGGATCGGCGAGATCAACGAGGGCTTGACCGGCGATCTGGAGGCCGCCAGCGCGGCCTACGAGCGGATCCTTGGCTTCGCCCCTGGCTACCTGCCCGCGCTGGACGGCCTGGAGCGCGTGCTTCACCGCCTCGGCGCCTGGGCCCCGCTGGCCGCCCTCTACGAGCAGCGCGCCAGCGTCGCCGAAGAGCCCAGCCAGATCGCGATGAACCTGCAACGCGCAGGGGCGGTCCATGAAGATCGCCTGCAGGACGCTGATCGCGCCATCGAGTTCTACGTGCGCGCGCTGGAGGTCAGCCCCGAGCTGCCCACCGCGCTGGACGCCGCGGTGCGCTTGCTGACCGCGCAAGGCCAGACCGCCCGCGTGGCGGGGCTCCTCCGGGCCGCCGGTCAGGCCAGCCGCGACCCGAACACCGTGGTCAGCCACCTCTACCGCTCGGCCCGCCTGCTCGTGGACCAGCGGGAGATGACCGCCGAAGAGCGCGCCGACGCCGTGGCCGCCCTGAGCCGCTGCGCGGAGCTGTCCCCGGGCTTCTTGCCGGCCCTGACGCTGCTGCGCGATCTGGCCGCGGAGAACGGCGCCTCGGCCGAGGTCTACGAGCTGCACCGGCTGGAGGCGGACACCATCGACGACCCGGATCGCCGCGCGTGGCGCCTGCTCGCCGCCGCTGAGGCCGCGAGCCAGCTCGGGGTGAGCGGGGCCCTCGACACCCTGCGTGGCCTGCTCGACGAGCGCCCGGGCTGGGCCCCGGCCGTCGCCTATGCCGACCGCCTCACTGTTTTGAGCGGGGACAGCGGGGGCCGCCTCGGCCTGCTGCGGGGTCAAGCGGCGGGCCGCGGGGCCGCCTGGTCCACCCTGGCCGACCTCAGCCTGCGCAACGGCGACCAGCGGGGCGCGCTCGAAGCGGTGCTCCGGGCCGCCGAGACCGAGGCCGGCGGGCAGCGGGGCTTCGCGCTGATGGCCGCCGCGCTCCAAGATCCCGCCGCGGGATCGGCGGTCTGCCAAGCGGTGGATCCGCTGCTGTCCGCGCGCTTGCTGGAGCGCGCCGACGCGCCCGCCCAAGAGCGGCTCCGGGGCTGGCGCCGCGCCGCCGAGCTCGCCCCCGCCGAGGCGGCCGCCGGCATGGAGCGCTCGCTCGACCCCCGGGGCGACCGCGCCGCCCTCGCCGAGGTCCACGCCGAGTTGGCCCGGGTGGAGAAGGACCCGGCGGTCCGCGGCGTTCACGCGCTGCTGGCCGGACGGCTGTACGAGAGCCTGGAGGAGCTGCCCCAAGCGCAGGCCCTCTACACCCTCGCGTTCAGCCCGGCCCCGGCGCCCGGCAAGGCCATGGAGGGCTTGCGGCGCACGGCCATCGCCAACGGCGACACCGCCGCCCTGCTCGCCGCCCACGCCGACATCGGCGCCTCCGACAGCGAAGAGCTCGCGCTGGACCTCGAGGCCTGCGGCGCCCACGCCGAAGCCGCGGCGGTCTGGCAACGACGGGCGGCCGCTGCGGACGAGCCGACCGGCCTGGTCTGCCTCGTGCA
>CANHON010000340.1 GCA_947462115.1 Deltaproteobacteria bacterium
CCTCGCCGGGGCTCCCGAGCCCAACGAGGTGGGCGCGCAGGGCCTCGCGCTCGGCGAGCCCGCTGCGGAGGGCGTAGTGGGACCAGCTCGCGAGCAGGCGCACCGCCGGGTCGGGGCTGGAGAGCTGGCTGCTGAGCCGCCCGCCCACGAGCTCGGCGAAGAGGGGCTCAGACGCGATGTAGCCCATGGACCACACCAACAGCAAGGTCAGCTCGCGGTCGCGGGGGTCGAGGGTGGACAGCAGGGCGTCGAAGGCGGCGCGGGTGAGGGTCTGCTGCTCCCCCCAGCTGGCTAAGAGCTGGGACTGCCGGGCGGCCATCCACCGCACGGTGGTGAGGGTGGCGAGGTAGAGCTCGGCTTGGGCCTGGGGGCTCGGGCGGGCGCGGGCCTCGGCCACCACCTCCCGGAGCAGCCGCACGGTGACCTCGGGGCTCAGCAGGCGGTCGAGCACCACCGCGGCGGCGGGCGGCGGGGACTGCTTCATGCTGGCGGTGAGGCGGGTGAGGGCGCGTGCGGCGGCGATGTCCTCGTCGGTGCTGTGGGCGTGCGGTGCATAGGCCTTGCCGAAGGCCTCGACCAAGGCCGCGGCCGTCTCGGCCTCTAGGCCGGGCACCATCAGGCGTTGGAGTCCGACGGAGATCTCCGCGGCCTCGGCGGGGCTGGCCACCCGACCGAGCTCTCCGAGGGCCCAGGCCGCCCGGGCGCGCACCACCGGGGCGGCGGCGGGCTCCCCGACGACCGCGACGGCCGCGGCGATGAGCTCCGGGCTGACCACGCCGAGGCGCCCGACGCTGATCCACGCGGCGGCGGCGGCCGGCACCGCCCGAGACCCCGGCGGGGCCCGGCGGCTGCCCATGGCCGCGGCGGAGGCTGCGGCGGAGGCGGCGCCCCGGGTGCCGGCGGCCTCCCCATAGTCGAGGGCCTTGTCGACCGGCGCGGCGGGAGCGGGGGCGGGCACGAACAGACCGAGCGCCGGAAGGGCGAGCAGGACGATGGGCCCCAGCTTGGCGTGCAGCACGTTGTTTGGGCGCCGGACGCTCATCGAGCCCACTCGCGGGCGGCGCGGGCCACGTACAGGTCGGGGTCGTCGTGCAGGCCGCGCAGCTCGGCGGTGGCGGCGGCCCCGCCCAAGCGGTGCAGGGCCTCGGCCATCCAATACCGGGCCTCGGCGTCGAGCTGGGGCAGGGCGGCGGCGGCGGCGGGCGCGAGCTCGGGCACCCGCCAGGACCCCAGCGCCCCGGCGCAGGCCGCCCGGACGTAGCCGCGCTCGGCCTCGCGAGAGACGCAGTCGAGCAAGGCCGGGACGAGCGCCGGCTGGGGGGGCAGCCGGGCCAAGGCGGCGGCGGCGGCCTCGCGGGCCCAGGCCCGCGTGCCGAGGAGGTGGTGCTCTAGCACGCTGATCTTGCCGCGGGCCTCCGCTGTGGCGATGGCCTTGTAGGGGCCGGCCTCGGCCTCGGGCGCCCAGCAGAGCGCCGTCCAGCAGAGCGCGGCCCACCCGCGGAGGGTCCGGGCGGTGGGCGCGGCCGAGCGGCGGAGGGCACGCGCCCAGCCGACCGCGGCGCGGCCCGCAGGGCCGGTCGGCGGCGCAGCCGACGACACCGCGGCCCCCGGGCGAGACCTTGGCTCGCCCGGCCCCGGGCCGCGGGCGCGGCGGGGGGCGCAAGGCGCCCGGTCGGGGCGAGGGGAGGGGAGCATCATCGGGCACCCTCGGGGCTGGATTGGGCGAAGAAGGCGCGCAGGGCGCTGTTGAGCTCGACCAGGGCCTCGGCTCGGGCCGCGCGTTGGGCCCGCTCGGCCTCGGTCCCGCCCCCCCGGGCCTCGGCCTCCCAGGCCCGAACGAGGCGGTCCGCCCCCCACAGCTCGGCGCGCAGGCGCAGGTGAAGGGCGGGGATCCCCTCGGCCTTGGACCACTCCAAGCGCTCGGTGAGGCGCAGCTCTAAGGCTGCCGGCCCGGCATCGACCACCGGCAGGCCCAGCAGGGCGAGCTGCTCGCGCAGGGACCAGGCGCCCTCGCCGCCGGTCACCCGCACGGTGAGGGCGTTGAGCGCGGCGTCTATGTCTGCGTCCAAGCTGGCCTCGCGGCGGCTGGGCGGCTGGACGATGCCCTCGATGAACTGCAGCTCGGCCTCGCGCAGGCTGAGCCGGGCGCCTACGGGCAGGCGGGCCCGTGCGGCGGCCAAGCGGGCGAGGGGGTCCGTGGGCAGGGGCTCGGCCAAGGTGGCGTTGAGCTGGGCGATCTCGGCGCGGAGCAGGGCGGCGGTGGGCCCGCGCTCGACCGCCGCTAGGCTGTAGCTGGTGGGGCCGCGCTGCGCCCGGTCGACGATGCGGGCGGCCCCGCGGAGCTGGAGCGGCAGGGGATCGACCCCCGCGCGGCGGGCGCGCAGGGCCTCGCGGGCCTCCAAGGGCGCCAAGGTGCGGAGCAGGGCCTCCTTGGCGGCCGTATCGGCCCCGCCGAGGGAGGAGGAGACCCCAGCTGCGGTGATGAAGCGGCTCAGGGGGTAGGGTTCGCAGGGGTAGACCGACCAGCAGGGCTGACCCTTGGGGAGCTTGGGCTTCTTTTTGCTCGCGGGCGCGTTGGGTTGGATGAGCTGCACGCCGGCGGCCTCCAAGGGCACCCGCAGGGGCACGAGGCGGGCGGCCACCGCGAGGCGCTCGGCCGAGACCGCTTGGCAGCCCTCGGCCTCGACCTGCAGCGGGGCGCCCGGCGCGGTGGCCTTGGCGCTCAGGCAGCGGTCGATGGCGAGATCAGCGGTGAGCACGCTCTGAACGACGACCATCCCCTCCAAGGGCGCCCCGGCGCGGGCGAGGGTGCGCAGGTCGGCGATGCAGGGCTCGGTGAGGCGCAGCTCGGTGACCGCCCGCTCGCTGACCGCTGGCGCGCCTAACTTGGCCCGGAGCGACGCGCTGGCGCCGATCTTGGGGCCGGCGATGCCGAAGCGGGCCGCCGTGGACAGGGCGCCGCTGAGCTGCTCGTCTAGGGCCGCGCCCTGCCGGTCGACGCCGGGGAAGCAGGCGCTGCCCTCGGCTTGCAGGGAGAGATCCGCGAGCTCCAGCACATCACCCACGCGGAGGGCGCCGCCGCGGCGGGGCAGCAAGCGCCAGCCCGCGGCCTCCAAGGGGGCGGCGAGGGGGCCCAGCAGCTCGCCCCGCGGCTCGGCGGGCTGCGCGTGCCGAACGCTGCCCCGCAGGTCGGCGCCCAGCGGCGGCAGCTCGGGGGCCGCCTGGGCGCTGGCGCTGAGAATGACGTGCAGGGTGCCGATCCGGCCGAGGGTGGAGCAGCGGGCGGCCAGCCAGGCCCCCGCGCGGGCGCGCGTGCGGGCGGCGGCGGGCTCGGGGGCGTGCGGGGCGGCGGGCATCGGGGCTCCTCGGGCGGGCGGTCTAATCGGTCCGGGGCCGCTTCGCGCGGAGGCGGTGCGTAAAGGTGCCGGCGCAGCCCCCGCAGTCGCCCCGCGGCGGCGGCGCCCGGTCGGCCCAGCGGTTCACCGGATCGGCGTCCAGCAGGGCGTGGATGGGGTCATCGGCCGGGGCCAAGACGAGGTCCACGGTCTCGGGCGGGATGGGCCAGGGGGCCGTCCAGCCGCGGGGGCGCTCCTCGGCGCGCATGCGGAGCTGGGCGCTGTTCCAGAGCACCGCCCGGCCGGCGACGGCGTGGATGGTGGCGTAGTCGGCGGCCACCGCGGCCTCGGGCGGGACGGCCTCGGTCAGGGCCCGCAGCTCGGGCTGACCCGCCCGCCAGCCCGGCCAGGGGAAGGCGAGGGCCGACAGCGCGGCGAGCAGGGCGAGCCCAGGCCGACCGAGGCGACCGGCGCCCTGCACCGCGGCCACATAAAGGAAAGGGAGGAAGAAGGCGGGGTAATGGGCGGCAGGCCCGGTGACGGGGCCCCACTCCCGCGCGGTGCCGGCCATCTGCCACAGCACCGGGGCGGCGCTGAACACGGGCGCGGGCGCGAGCAGGCCGAGGGGGAGGCCGCTGCGCACCAGCCGCTCGACGTGGGCGAGGCGGTCGGCGAGGTGGTCGGGCGAGAGGGCGGCTTGGGCGCCCAAGTTGCGCGGGTCGATGTAGTAGAAGAAGGTGGGCTTGATCTGCGCCCAGAGCAGCAGGGTCAGGAGGCCGAACACGGTGAGCGCGAGCGCGGCCTTGGCCCGTCGCTGGGCGGCCAGCCCCCGCCAGCCGCTGCCGGCGAAGGGGAGCACGATCAGCGGCGCGGCGGCCAGGGGCACGAGGTAAGCCGCCTCTTGGCGCCCGGCGTTGGCGAGCAGGGCCCAGGCCAAGGCGGCGCCGAGGGCAGGGCGGCCGCGGGGGCCCGGGCTCATCGCGGCGTAGAGTCCGATGATCCCCGGGAAGAACAAGATGCTGGGCCGGAGGTCAGCGGTGGCCGCCCCTTGAAACAGCCCGTTGAGGGCCAAGGCCGCCGCCGACAGCAGCCCCGCCGCGCGCCCGCCCCCGGCCCGCTCGCCCAACCGAAAGGCGGGGTAGAGGGCCAGGCTGGCCATGAGCGCCTGGGCGAACAGCAGGGTGCTCACCGCCGGCCGCGCGCGGTAGGCGAGCATCAGTACGGGCAGAATGGCGTGGGTGTGCACCATCTCGAAGAAGCCCGTTGGCTCTAACAGCAGGGCCGAGGCGTAGGGACCGCCGGTCGCGGCGCTGTGGATGAGCTGGGTGAAGAAGGCCAGATCCATGCCCCAGGTCGGGCTCATCACGGCCGCGTTGTGGGCCGAGGTGGCGCCGAAGGCGGCGGTACAAATCAAGACCAACGACGCCGGGAGTGACCAGTGGGACGCTGTTTTGGGGCTCCCCGAGGGGCGGCGGCCCGGGCCGCCGGTCGGGCTCATCGGCCGCGGGCCGACGGCGCGGGCAAGCCGACGGTGGCGGTGATGGGCCGGTGGTCGCTGCAGTCGGCCTCGCCGACATTGGCGTCAGCGACGGCGATGTCGGGGGTGGCGTAGATGTAGTCCACCTTGAGGGGCAGGCGGCCGGCGGCGCGCACCGTCCAGTCGGGGCCCCAGGCGGCCACGTCGTGGGCATCGCGCATGACCCGGCGAAGACCGAG
>CANHON010000341.1 GCA_947462115.1 Deltaproteobacteria bacterium
ACCAGCTCACCATCCGCCCGCTGCTGGGCCGCCTCGGCGACGGCGTGCGCGAGGTGCTGGTCGCCACCGACCCCGACGTCGAGGGCGACGCGACCGCCCTGTACCTCGCTCGGCTGATCAAGCCGCTCGGGGTGCGCGTGACGCGGCTGGCGCACGGCATCGCGGTCGGCACCGAGCTCGAGTACGCCGACCGCTCCAGCGTCGCCCGCGCCCTGGAGCACCGACGCGAGCTCTGAGCGCTCCCCTGGGCGGCACGGTTGTCCAAAAAGACGACAGCCACGTCAGTCTGACGTGGCTGCGGGGGATCGTCCGACGATGCGCGGGCGCGCCTCGCTCAGCCCTCGGTGCTGCGACCGCGGAGCTGCGACACGAGGAGGTCGCGGTTCATCTGGGCGATGACGTCCAACGAGATGCCCTTGGGGCAAGCCACGGTGCACTCGCCGTAGTTGCTGCAGTGGCCGAAGTCCTCTTTGTCCATCTGGGCGACCATCTTGTCCACCCGGATGTAGCGCTCGGGCTGACCCTGGGGGAGCAGGCCGAGGTGCGTGATCTTGGCGCCGGTGAACAGCATCGAGGCGGCGTTGGGGCAGGAGGCCACGCAGGCGCCGCAGCCGATGCAGGCCGCGGCCTCGAAGGCGCGGTCCGCGAGGTCCTTCTCGATGGGGACGCTGTTGGCGTCCGGGGCGGAGCCCGTCCGCGCGCTCACGTAGCCGCCCGCCTGCACGATGCGGTCCAGCGCGCTCCGGTCGACGACGAGGTCGCGCAGCACGGGGAAGGCGCCCGCGCGGAAGGGCTCGATCGTGATGTTGTCGCCGCTCTTGAACTCCCGCATGTGGAGCTGGCAGGTCGTGGTCCGCGGCAGGTGCCCATGGGGCGCGCCGTTGATCATGACCCCGCAGGAGCCGCAGATGCCCTCGCGACAGTCGTGCTCGAAGGCCACGGGCTCTTTGCCCTCGGACTCCAGCTTGTCGTTGAGGACGTCGAGCATCTCCAAGAAGGACATGTGCTCGTTGATGTCGTTCATCTGGTAGGTCTCGAACTGGCCGGCGCTGCGGCCGTCCTTCTGACGCCAGATGTTCAGCGTGAGGTTCATTACTTGTAGCTCCGCTGCGAGGGGTGCACGTAGTCGAAGGTGAGCGGCTCTTTGTGAAGGACGGGCCGCTGGCCGAGGCCGGTGAACTCCCAGGCCGAGACGTGCTGGAAGTTCTCGTCGTCGCGGGCGGCCTCGCCGTCGGGGGTCTGGTACTCCTCGCGGAAGTGACCGCCGCAAGACTCGCGGCGCTCCAGCGCGTCGAGGCACATCAACTCAGCGAACTCCAGGAAGTCGGCCACGCGGCCGGCCTTCTCGAGGGACTGGTTCACGCCGGTGTTCGAGCCGGGGACGCTGACGTTCTTCCAGAACTCTTCGCGGATCTCTGGGATGCGCCGGAGCGCCTCGGTGAGGCCCTCCTCGGTGCGCCCCATGCCGCACTTGTCCCACATCAGCAGGCCGAGCTCGCGCGCGAAGCTATCGACGCTGCGCTTGCCCTTGACGTTGAGCAGGCGGTCGATGCGGGCCTTGGCGGCTGCCTCTGCCTCTGCGAACTCGGGCCAGTCGGTGCTCTTCGGCCGCGGCTTGACCTCGGCGAGGTAGCCGCCGATGCAGGGGGGCGCGACGAAGTAGCCGTCGGCGAGGCCCTGCATCAGCGCGCTCGCGCCGAGCCGGTTGGCGCCGTGATCGCTGAAGTTGGCCTCGCCCAGCACGAACAGGCCCGGCACGTTGCTCATCAGGTTGTAGTCGACCCACAGGCCGCCCATCGTGTAGTGGATGGCCGGGTAGATCCGCATCGGCTCGACATAGGGGTCGGTGCCGCTGATGCGCTGGTACATCTCGAACAGGTTGCCGTAGCGGGCCTCGACGGCCGCCTTCCCGAGGCGCCGAATGGCGTCAGAGAAGTCGAGGTAGACGCCGCGGCCGTTGTAGGACACGCCGCGGCCCTCGTCGCAGACCTGCTTGGCCGCGCGGGAGGCGATGTCGCGGGGCACGAGGTTGCCGAAGCTCGGGTACCGCCGCTCGAGGTAGTAGTCGCGGTCCTCCTCGGGGATCTCGTTGGGGTGCCGGCCGACCTTGCCCGTGGCGGGGTCGAAGCAGTCCTTCTTGTGCTTGGGCACCCACACGCGGCCGTCGTTTCGCAGCGACTCGCTCATCAGGGTGAGCTTGGACTGGTAGTCGCCGCTCACCGGGATGCAGGTGGGGTGGATCTGCGTATAGCAGGGGTTGGCGAACAAGGCGCCCTTTCGGTGCGCACGCCAAGCCGCCGTGACGTTGCAGCCCATCGCGTTGGTCGACAGGTAGAAGACGTTGCCGTAGCCGCCGGTGGCGAGCACCACCGCGTCGGCGACGAAGCGCTTGAGCTCACCGGTCACGAGGTCGCGGGCGATGATGCCGCGGGCGTCGCCATCTTTGATGACAACGTCGAGCATCTCGTGCCGCGCGTACATCGTGATGTTGCCGGCCGCGACCATCTTGGCGTGGGCCTGGTAGGCGCCGATCAGCAGCTGCTGGCCGGTCTGGCCGCGCGCATAGAAGGTGCGGCTGACCTGGGCGCCGCCGAAGCTGCGGTTGTCGAGCAGCCCGCCGTACTCCCGGGCGAAGGGCACGCCCTGGGCCGTGGCCTGATCGATGATGTTGACGCTGGTCTCGGCGAGCCGGTACACGTTGCGCTCGCGGGCGCGGAAGTCGCCGCCCTTGACCGTGTCGTAGAACAGCCGGTAGATGCTGTCGCCGTCGTTCTGGTAGTTCTTGGCGCCGTTGATGCCGCCCTGGGCCGCGATGCTGTGGGCGCGCCGGGCGCTGTCCTGAAAGCAGAAGTTCAGGACGTTGTAGCCGAGCTCACCGAGGGTCGCGGCGCAGGCCGCGCCGGCGAGGCCGGTGCCGACGACGATGACGGTGTACTTCCGCTTGTTGGCGGGGTTGACGATCTTCATCGAGAACTTGTGGCGTGCCCACGCGGTCTCGACGGGACCTTCAGGGGCGCCAGACTTGAGCTGGATGGTCATGGATTCCGGAGCTCCCGCGCTTAGAGGTGGACGAGGCCAGTGAGGATGGCGATCGCGATGGAGCAGTTGCCCGCCGTGATCAGGGCCCCGAAGAACAGCGCCGCCTTGCGGGCGAGGGCGTCATAGCGGGGGTTGCCGAGCCCGAGGGTGCGGCAGAGGCTCCACACGCCATGCGCGAGGTGCAGGCCGAGCGCCAGCTGGGCCACGATGTAGGCCCCCGCCGCCGCCGGGTTCGACAGGCCCTTGACGAGGTTCTCGAAGGCGAAGCACTGGAGGCCGCCGTCGCCGTCGGACATGCAGTGGCGGAACTCGCCGTGCGCGGAGCCCACCGTCAGGTGCAGCAGGTGGTAGACGATGAAGGCCAGCAGCACGAGGCCGCCGTAGCGCATCGTGCGGACCGCGTAGCTGCCGCTGAGGAAGGTGTGCTTTTTGTAGCCCACCGGCCGGGCCTTGTTGCTGCGGAGCACCAGCACACCTGCCGAGCCCATGTGGGCCAAAACCATGCTCAACAAGCCAATGCGGGCCACCCACAGCAGCGAGTTGCCCTGCATCATCGCCGCGTAGGCGTTGAACTTGTCGGCCCCCAGGAAGACCTGGAGGTTGCCGAGCATGTGGGCGATGACGAAGCCGAACAGGCCGAGGCCGGAGAGCGCCATCACGACCTTCAGCCCGATGTTGGAGCCGAGGAATTGTTTGAGCCAGGTCATGGAGCCGTCCCTGGGTGGATGGATCGGGGGCGTCGGCCGTGCACCGCGGAGGCGCTGGCGAGGCCGCGGCTCCCCGCGGTTCGATCGGGCGCTGGGCCCCGCGAGTGGGGTCCGAGCGCGGCGGCGAAGGGACAGCGGTGTAGCCCTTCGCGGGGGTCGGAGCAAGCACACACGCCGAGGTGATCGACTTGTACGGCGTCCTGCGAAGCGGGCGCAGGCCTTGGGCTCAGCGCCCGCTCCGCTCCAAGGCCCCAACCAGCGCAGCGTCCGCTCCCGCGACGAGGCGCCGCAACCGGCTGTTCCCCTCATTGAGCTGCCGGGTGAGGCTGGTGAGGAGCAGGCGCCTTAGGGCGATGCCGCGCCCATCGGTGCCGCGGATGAGGGTGCGGAACACCTCCCGATCCAGGGTCGCGGCCGTGACCGTCGTGTCGAGGGCCGTGCAGGTGGCCGTGCGGCGCGCGCGGTCGATGATGCCCATCTGACCGAGCAGAGTGGGCGCCTGCACGTCAAAGAGCGCGATGCGCTCCCCGCTGATGCCCTCACGGCTCACGTGGACCGTGCCCTCCAGCACGATGAACAGGTGTTGGCTGGGCTCGCCCTCCGCGCACAGCGCCTCGCCGGGAGCGTAGCGCCGCAGCCGGCAGGCCCGGAGCAGGGCGACCAGCTCTTCGAGGGTGGCCTGCGCCTCGGGGTGCCCATCCAGCAGCGTCTGGGCCCCTCTCTCCAGCGAGAGCTCGTTCACAGCGCGCCTCCGAGGTGCGCGGCGGCGCCGTGGCCGGGGGTGCGGCGGAGGGCCTCTTCGATGCCCTCGTTGGTGGTGCGGAGGCGGTGGGTCAGCGTGTGGAGCAGGTGGTACTCAATGGCGGCCACCACGGGGTTGTCACGGCCTTGCTGCAGCAGCGCGCGGGGCACCCGCAGGCAGGTGCTGTCGCGGACCGCGCGCACCGTGGCGCTGCGGGGCTGCTCGGGGGCGAACAGGGCGGTCTCGCCCACGACGTCCCAGGCCCCTGCGGTGCCGACCTCGCGCTCGCCGGCCTCGGAGTGCACGGTGGCGCAGAGCTCGCCGTGTACGATGAGCAGGGCCGAGTCGGCGGGGTCTCCCTGGCGCAAAACGATGTGCCCCGCGGTGACCTCGACGGGAGGAGACTGCTGGAGCACCCAGTCCACCATGGCCTCATCGACCCGCTCCCGCAGGTGAAGGCTGGCGAGGCCTTGGAGGTACAGCCGCGCCGCGTGGGTGGGGTTGATCCGCATGGTCGCTCCGTGGGCCGCGGGTGGGGCGCCAGCCTATCACCGACGGCCCC
>CANHON010000342.1 GCA_947462115.1 Deltaproteobacteria bacterium
CGCCTGCTCTCGCTCATCGCCCGCCTGCTGCCGGCGCCCGCGGCCCGCTGAGCGTCAGCCGCGGCGGTCGAGCTCGTCGTACTTGAGCAGCTGGCCGCGGGCGGCCTCCACTGGGTACTTCTCGGCGTTCTTGCGGAGCTTTGCCTCTACCGCTGCTGCCAGGTCGATGTCGGCGGCCTCGCAGAGGTTGAGCAAGCAGATCAGCACGTCGGCGGCCTCTTCGGCGACCTTTGGGGCGCGCGCGGCGACGGCCGGCTGGGGCCCCCCGTCCGCCGACCACAGGTAGAGCTGCAGCAGCTCGCCGGCCTCCACCGACAGGGCCATCGCGAGGTTGCGGGGGCTGTGGTAGCGCCCCCACTCGCGCTCCCCGTTGAAGCGCCGGAGGGCGGCCCGCAGCTCGGCGAGGGGCGTGCGGTCGTCGGTCCAGCCGGCGGAGGGCGGGGCGGGGTCCGGGGGTGCGCTGCGCATGGAGGGGCTCCGCGCCGGGGGCGCTCGTCTCGGGGCGCCGGGCCTGTTTGCCGACCACGGCGGCGCTGTGCTAATCAGCTTCGTCGCTAACGTGCCGACCAGCGGCCGCGCACCGGGCTTCGGACCCGCGCCGTGAACGAAGGGCCCTGCCGCGGGCACCTGCGCTGCGAAGCCCCGTCGATCCCCGCTCGCCATCGGAGCCCGCCCGTGCCCGGTCCCCTCGCCCTGCTGCTGCTCACCCTCCCCGCGGCCCAGGCCGGGGCGCCGATGGTCATGGCCCACCCGAGCCTGCCGCCTCGCCCCACCACCTTCCTCGTGGACGACAAGGTCAGCGGCGGTCGGGTGGAGAACTTCCGGGCGCTCTACGTGGACCCCGAGGCGATGGCCAGCAGCCTGCGGCCGAGCAAGGCCGGCGCCGCCGATCGCCGCTTGAGCCTGCCGATCAACAACGAATTCAGCTCCTACGCCGAGATCAGCGTCGAGGGGCAGCGGATCGGCCTCATCGACCCGATGTCCAACGGCGCCATCCACGACGTCCCGGCCGGCACCTACGCCGTCTCCTTCAAGCTCCAAAATGGCTACGTCGAGACCCGTTCGGTCCGCGCGGTGGCCGTGTCGGGGCCCATCGTGCCGGGCGGCCGCGCGGCGCAGGCCGTGGTCGACTCCGGCGAGACCCCCTCCTGGCACACCGACGCCCGCCTCGGCCTGCAGCCGGCCGCCCCCGAGCCCAAGGCGAAGGCCAAGGCCAAGCGGGCCCAGCTCAGCGCCAAGCGCATCGAGATCACCGAGATGGTGCAGTTCACCGTGGGCAGCGCCGAGATCGACGCGGTCAGCCACGGCCTGCTCGACGAGGTGGCGGCGCTCATCCTCGCCAACCCCGCCGTCCGCCGCCTCGACGTGCAGGGGCACACCGACCAGACCGGCGACCCCGGAAAGAACCGGGCCCTGAGCCAAGCGCGGGCCGAGGCGGTGGTGGCGTACCTCGTCAGCAAGGGCGTCGAGGCCAGCCGCCTCAGCGCCACCGGCTTTGGCCCCGATCGGCCGCTCATCGCTGAAGACAGCGAGGCCGCCCAGGCCCAAGGCGGCGAGGCCGCCCGCGCCGCGAACCGCCGCGTCGAGCTGCACGTGGTCGAGCTCGCCCCGGCAGCGGCGCCCGCCGAAGAGGCGCCCGCTGTTGTCCCGACCGCAAACTGAGCAGCGGGGGGATCGGCCCGCGCGGCGGCCCTCCGGGTGGCTGGCGGGCCTCGCCCTGAGCCTGACCGGGCCGAGCGCGCCGGGCTGCACCCAAGCGTGCACCGGGCCCGGCTGCGACAACAGCTTCAACGCCGCGGCGATCTCCGCCCAGCTCGGGGCCGAGCTGCCGCCCCGCGGGGCCCTCAGCCCGCTCGATGGCTGGTCCTTGCTGCGGGGCGGGACCGATCTCGGCCCGAACCTATCGGTGCTGCTCCAGCCGGGCGCGCTCTGGCTCGGGGTGCCCAAGCTCGGCGCAGTCACCCGGATCTCCGCCCGGGCCGGCAGCCGCGAGCTCTCGGCCCTCCCGGAGGCGAGCATCCTCAGCAGCCGGAGCGGCGACAGCTTCGGCGAAGAGATCACGACCCTCCCTGACCTCGACGGCGACGGCGAAGACGAGCTGGTCGTCGCCTCGCCGCGCTGGTCCCGCAGCGACACCACCCGCCAGGGTGGCGCTGTGCACGTCTTTTCCGGGCTGCGGGCCCCGCCGGCCGCCGGCCTGAGCCAACAGGACGCCCTCCTGCGGGTCGAGGGCGCCGAGAACGGGGCGCGCTTCGGCACGAGCGTGGCCGGCTGCCCCGACATCGACGGCGACGGCCTCGGCGAGCTGCTGGTGGGCAGCCCCTGGGCGGACGGAGCGGCGGGCCTGGAGGGCGCCGCCACGCTGCTGCTGAGCAGCGAGCTGCTCGGCGCACCCTCCCCCATCGACGCCGGGGCGGTGGGCCGCCGGTGGACCGGGGGCGGCGTCGGGGCCGCGGCGGGCAGCGCGGTCTCCTGCGCGCACGACCTCATCGGCGACAGCGCGCCCGATCTGGTGATCGCCGCCCCCTTCGCCGACGGCGACCACGAGGCCGAGGGCGCGGTCTGGGTGCTCGACGGCGGCGCCTTGCCCGACAGCGGCCCGCTTCCCGAGACCGGCGCCCTCCGCATCGCCGGGACCGTGGCCGACGGCTGGGCCGGCTGGGCCCTGAGCACCGGCGACGTCGACGGCGATGGGAGCGCTGATCTCGCCATCGGCCAGCCAGGCGCGCCCGAAGCCGCCGCGGCCTATGGCGCCCCCGCGGCCGGCCAGGTCCTGCTCTTTGACGGCGCCGCGCTGCGCGACCGCGGCCTCACCGTGCCCCGCGTCCGGGTGCGCGCCGAGGCCGAAGGCGACGCGCTGGGGCGGGCCCTGGCCCTCGCGGACCTCAACGGCGACGGCTTCGCCGAGCTGCTCATCGGGGCGCCCCGACGAAACCCCAAGCAAGGCAGCTTGGAATTCTTCGACAGCGGCGCGCTCTACCTGTTCTACGGCGCGACCCGCTGGCTCGGGCTGCGCCCCGAGGTCCAGGCCGAAGAGGCCGACATCGTCTACGCGACGAGCCAGCAGTACCTCCGGGCCGGCCAGCGCATCTCGATCGGGGACCTCGACGAGGACGGCCTCCTCGACTTCGCCATCCTTCAACGCACCGAGGCGGACTGATCCGCCAGTGCCGCCGCGCCCGCGCGCAGGAGCCCCCATGTCCACCGATGAACGCCTGTCCCCCGCCCGCGCCGCCGAGCTGCTCGATCGCGCGGTCGCCGCCGTGCTGGAGGCCGGCGCCGCCGTCCGCGGCTTCTACAAAGACGCCTACACCGTCCGGGACAAAGGCGAGGACAACCCCCTCACCGACGCTGATCTCGCCGCCAATGACATCCTGGAGCGGGCGCTGCGGGCCGCCTTGCCCGAGGCCGGCTGGCTGTCGGAAGAGACGGCCGACAGCGCCGAGCGCCTCGAGCGCCGCCTCGTGTGGATCGTCGATCCGCTCGACGGGACCAAAGAGTTCACCCTCGGCATCCCGGAATTCGTGGTGAGCGTGGCCCTCATCGAAGATCACGAGGCCCGGCTCGGGGTGCTCTACAACCCCATCCAGGACCAGCTCTTCGTCGGCCTCAAGGGCGGCCCCGACGGCGACCGCGCCACGCTCAACGGCGCGCCCATCCGCACCACCGACCACGCCCTGCTCGCCGGGGCCCGCATCGTCTGCAGCCGCACCGAGATGAAAAAAGGCTGGTTCGAGCAGTACAAAGACGACGGCATCACCCCGGTGCCGGTGGGCTCGGTGGCCTACAAGTTCGGCCTCGTGGCCGCGGGCATGGCCGAGGCGACGTTCACGCCCCAGCCCCGATCGGAGTGGGACATCGCCGGCGGCGTGGCCATCGTCGAGGCCGCCGGCGGGCGCTGCAGCGATCGGCACGCTGCCCCCTACCGCTTCAACGCGGCGCGCCCCCTCGTGGACGGCATCCTCGCCACCAACGGCCCCCTTCACCCGGCGATGCTCGCGCTGATGCAGCGCTGAAGCGAAGGGTCGCAGGTCGGCACTGCCCGCCGGGTGCGCGGCACTGGGTTCGGATAGCGGGCAGCCGGCGCCCCGACCGCGGGCGTCGCGCCGACCCGGGGGCATTTTGTTCCGTACCCTCCTGCCGGTCCTCCTGACCGTCTTCCTCGACCTCGTGGGCTTTGGGATCGTCATCCCATTGCTCAGCTTCTACGCCGAGACCCACGGCGCGACGCCCCTGCAGGTCACGCTGCTGATGGCCAGCTACTCGCTGGCCCAGTTCCTCATGGCGCCGGTCTGGGGCGCGCTCTCGGACCGCTACGGCCGGCGCCCGGTGCTGCTGTTCAGCATCGCCGCCACCGCGCTCGGCCTGGCGGGCTTCGCGAGCGCCGCGAGCATCCCGATGCTGTTCTTGTTCCGCACGCTGCACGGCGTCGCGACGGCGAACATCTCCACCGCCCAAGCGGCCGTGGCGGACCTCACCCCGCCCGACAAGCGGGCGATGGGCATGGGCCTGATCGGCGCGGCTTTTGGCGTTGGCTTCACCGTGGGCCCGGTCATCGGCGGCGAGCTGAGCACCTTCGGCATGGCGGTGCCCATCTGGGTGGCGGCGGGCATGAGCGCCCTGAACTTCGTCATGGCCTACTTTTTGCTCCCCGAGACCCGCAAGCCCGGCGCCGCCCCGACCCGCGCGCGCTCGCTGAACCCGGCGCGCTTCTGGGCGGTCGCCCGGCACCCGGCGGTCGGCCTGTGCGTGGTGCTCACCTTCGTGCTCACCTTCGCCTTTGCGATGATGGAGAGCACATTTTCGCTGTTCGCCGAGCACGCCCGCGCCCTGGACGCCCCGGCCATCGGCCGCATGTTCGGCGTGGCAGGCCTCGTGATGATCTTCATCCAGGGCGGCCTCATTGGGCCGCTGGTGCGGGCCTTGGGCGAGCGCGCCTTGGTGCCGGCCGGCCTGCTCATCCTCACCGTGGCCCTGGCCCTGCTGCCCCTCGCGCCGCCGGTGGCGCCGATGCTGCTCGTCTTCATCGCCATCGCCATCGGCCAAGGCA
>CANHON010000343.1 GCA_947462115.1 Deltaproteobacteria bacterium
CAGCGCCGCGGCGTAGCTCTCGACGAGATCCCGCACCTCGACGCCAAGGAGCGCCCAGGTGGACGCGACCACCCGATGCGGGCGCGCGCGCAGCTCGGCGCAGAGCTGCAGCTCTGGCGCTGCGTAGAAGCACCGCACCGCCTCCTTGTTGAACCGGCCGAAGCTCAGGCGCGCCGCCGCGAATGGGGCCCACCTAGCCGCCGGATCGTCGGCACCCTGAGGGGCGAGGCCGCAGGCGGACAGCAAGGCCGCGAGCTCGACCGCGACGGGCGGGACGGCCTCGACCAGCCACGCCAACAGCGGGACGGAGTCGGCGGCATCGGGCCAGAAGACCAGGTCGAGCGGCGCCGAAGAGGCGCGGAGGACGCGGTCCGCCCCCCAGAGGCGGGTGAAGATGGCGTGCATGACGTCAAGGTCCACCTTGCGCCCGATCGGCAGGCCGAGGGCTTGGCCGCGGCCCCGCAGGTGGGGGGCGCGCAGCGGCGCGTCGTCCACGACCAGCCAGCGACCGTCGGTCGCCGTCGCCCCAACCAGCCCCTCTGCGCCCACGAAGGGCAGCGGCTCGGTCTGGCTCAGCGCCGCGCAGGCCGCTTCGGCGCCGCAAGCGGAGAGCCGCTCATAGAGCCGCGACGCCAGCGACAGGGCGGCCCGCTGATCCACCGGCTCCGGCTGCGGCGCCGGGGCCGCAGCCAGCAGGCGCCCGAGCGCGTGGAGCGCGGCGGCCACGCGGTCCGCGGGCGCGTCGTCGATCCCGACCACGCCGAGCTGGCGGAGCAGGCCCGCCGCCGGCTGCCATTCGGCCGGCACGACCGACAGGAGCGCCGAGAGGGGCGCCGCGCGGTCGGCCTCATTGAGCAGCCACGCCGCTTCGGGGCGCGACCGGAGGACCGGGCCCCGAGCGCCGCGCTGCGTGGGGATGATCAGCCATGGTTCTTGCTTCAGCGCGAACAGCCACAGCGGTGTGTTGTGTGCTCCCTCTGGGTGATCCGTCTTGAGGCGCCGCACCGCCACGCGCTCCACGGCGCCCGCCTCCATGCCGACGTGCGCGAACCGCAGGAGGTCAAAGACGCCCGCGCGCCGGTCCTCGTCCTCCAGGCCGTCGATCCAATCCAAGGGCTCGACCGTGTGTTCACAGCTCAACTTGGTGAAGCTGGTGCCCATCTTGGCGACCTCGTCCAAGAAGCGACGCAGCGTCGGCTCGGCCGCGGCGGGCTCGACGCTGAGCCCTGGGGCGACGCTGAGCGTGTGGCGGGAGCCGATGAGCGGGGCGGCGGGCACGGGCCGGAGGGGCAGGACCCGCGGCGTGGTCGCGACGCCGAGGCGCTGCACCAGGATCGCGGCCGCATCGGCGTGGATGGGCGGCAGACCCTCCCCGCCACCGACGACCGCAGCGAGCGGGAGGAGCACCCGGCCCGGGTAGGTCTGCGCCAACAAGCGCGCCTGCTCGGCGTCGGCGAGCCACCCCTCCCCTGCGTAGGCTTGGTCGGCTGCGATCCAAGCCACGCCGCCCGCGACCGTCGAGACCGGCACCCGGATCGGAGCGCCCTTGTTGTGCACCTTCACCTGCCCCCGTCCGCCCCCGTGCAGCAGCGCGGCCAGCAGCAGCCCGAAGATGGCGAGGGCTCGGCCATCGTCGCCGGCGTCGATGGCCAGGCGAAGCGCCGGGAGCCCCGCGACAAACAGCGCGTCCCCCTCGGGCTTGACCACCAGCCCGCGCTTCAGCAGCGCGTTGAGCGCCTCGCTCCCGCTGGGGATCGCCGCCGTGTCGAGCGCCGGGAGGACCCCAACGCGCACCGCAGGATGGGGGTCGCCGTCCTCCTCTGGCGGCAGGAGCACCGTGTCGTTCGGCGCGCGCAGGTCCGCCGCCGCGACGGGCAGCCAGCGGTGGTCCCGCAGGGGGTCGAGGTCCGCTCCCCCGCGTGAGCTCCAGGCCGGCTCCTCCACGAATGCATCGAGCAGGGCGTGGACGAACCGCTGCCACCAGCCCGGCCCCGCAGCCCGGTGGCGCTCCGCCGCGGCCTCAACGAGGCTGGGCCGCGCGGCTCCTCGGTCCAGCCAGGGGTGGGGCTGGCCCCAAACCCGGAGCGCAGCGAGCTCCAACGACTCCAACACTCCGTCATCGACGCCAAGCTCGGGGAGCCGACCGGCGAGGTCGGGGTGGTCGTCGAGGCTCTGCTTGAGCAGGGGCAGGAGGGCCCGCTCGGAGTCGTTGGGGCGCGCACAGGCGCCGCGGCGCAAAAAGTGACGCCCACCCCAGCCGAGCACGACCTCCCCGTCGGCGATCCCCCCCGGCGCGAAGACCCGATCCGCGAGGGCGCCGCCCGGTCCGCGCAGCAAGGCGAGCGTCGCAGCCCGGCGGGCCCCAATCCGCGCGTCCGCCCGGAGCGCAGCGAGCAGGTGGTCCAAGGCCTCGACGGCGACGTCGAGCAGCATGGTGTTGTAGGCGTGGTCCGCTTCGAAGCCCACCGCCCTCCGGTCGATCTTGGTGAAGAACCGGGCGTCCACGTGGACCGGGAGCCCGGTGGGCTGCTCGGTGGCGAGGCCGACGCAGAACCGCCCCGCGGCCTTCCAGTCCTCGCCCTCCGCCCGCTTGGGCAAGGCGACGGTGACGTGGAGCGCGTCGTCGGCCTGCCAAGCCTCGAGGCCCGTCGTCTCCAGCAGCGCCGCCACGCAGGCCCGCCGGGCCGCCACCTGCTCGGCGGGCCCGCCAAAGACGTCCTCGGTCCAGCACCAGTCGGTGCGCTCGCCGGAGGGCCGGGGCGAAGGCGTGGGGCCCGCGCATCGGACGGTGCGCTCGGTGCGGCGCCCGGCCTTGGGCGCGACCGCCGGCTGCAGGCGCTCGAAGCACCAGGCCTGGTCCTGAACGCGGTCGATGACGTCAATCCGGCCGACCCCCGGGAGGAGCAGCACCGCCAGCTCCGCGGGGGAGGGGCCGCCCTCGCTCCCCACGCAGAAGCGCTCCAGCACCCGCCCCACCGCCGTTCGGGCCTCTTCGTCCCGCAAGGGCAAGACGACGAGCGTGCGAAGGTCGGCGCGGAGTCCCGCGGTCAACCCGAGCGCGGCGAGCCGGGCGTCGAGCGCGTCCTGCCCGCGCGGCGTGGGGAACTTGAAGCCGGGCGCGCGCCGGGCCTCGGCGAGCACCGCCTCGATGGGCTCGAGCGTGGGGTGGCGTCTCCGAAGCCCGTCCTGAAGCTGCGCGGCGAGGACGTCCTGCTGCGAGTCGAGGACGTCCTGCAGCAGGACGCGCAGTCTGCCCTCGCCCTCCGCCGTCTCGAAGGGCTTGCGCTCGAGCGCGAAGCCGATCCCGAGCCCGCCGTACAGCGAGGCGCCCGGCCGATCCAGCTGGCTGCTGTAGAGCTCTGGCGCGTCGGTCACCTGGTAGACGGCCTTGAAGCCGATGCCCTTGTTGCCCACCAGCTCGCCGGTCTTGTCGCTGTCCGCGAGCGAGCTGATGCGCTCAACGTTCTCCTCGCTCAGCGGCGCGCCGCCGTTGCTCACGGCCAGCAGGCCCTCGGTGCGCACGATGACCACGGCTGCGCCGGGGGCCGCGCCGCGCAAGGCTTGGTCGTTGGCGTTCTGGAGCAGCTCGACCAAGAAGCGGTCGTGGTAGTCGGCGGCGAACAGCGCAGCCGCGTGCGCCAGCTCCCGGTGCTCCCGGCCGCCCTCAGCGACGGCGTGGGCGAGCCTGCCGAGGCGCAGTCTCCAGAGCTGGTCGAGGGCGAGGTCGGGGTGCATGGGCGGCTCCGGGCAGGGCTGCGGGCGGGACGGGCTGGGCCGAGACGGGCGGAGCCTCCCACAGCGGAGCCGACGCCCCGGGCTCCTCCCTTCAAAGCGCCAGGAGGACCGCCCCGCTTCGAGGTGGGCGCGCCGCCACCGCCTCGCGCGCGCCAGGCCGGCCGGAGCGGGGCGCGCAGCGACCGTCGCGGCGCAGCGCGGCGCGACCGAGGGCGAAGCCCGAGCGCGGAGGAGGGCCGCCGACGGCCCACGGGCCGGCGGGGCGCCCAGCCGAAGCGCCGCACAGGGAGCGGACGACCTTCGGCGGGCGGTTGTGCGGAGCTGTTGGGCTCGGCCTCAGCCCGCCAGCAGCGCCGCCACCGCGGCGACGATCTGCCCCTCGGCCAAGGCGCCGCTGAGCCGGTGGTCGTCGTCGCGCTCCCAGAGGCGCAGCTCCGGGCCGGCGCCCGCCGCCAGCCATCGGCTGTCTTCGACCGGCACGACGTCATCCTGGCGGCCGTGGATCAAGATCACCGGCACGCCCGCCGGCAGCCGCCGCGGCCCGTTGAGCTTGCACCCGGCGCTGGCCAGCAGCAGCGAGGGCCCGCGCCAGTCGCCGGCGGCGAGGAGGCGCTCCAGCACGGCGCCCCCGAAGGAGGAGCCCACGATCACCCGCGTCTCGGGGCCGATGGCGGCCCGGGCCCGGGCCATGGGCGTGGCGAAGGCGGCCTCCAAGCTCGGCCAGGGGTGGCCCCAGGGCTGGCCCGCCGCCGCCGCCTCGGCCGCCGAAGCCCGGGCCGCCGAGGTGTCGAGATCAACGGCGAGCACATCAAAGTGTGCGGCGAGGGCCATGGCCTTGCTGCCGGTGGGGCCGCTCTCGAGGCCGTGGAGGAAAAGGACGGGCGCGGAGGAGCGGGGCGTTGGGGTCATGGGCGGGGCCGGGGTTGCGGGTGGAGGGGTGGAGGAGTGGAGGGCCGGGGTGGTGGGGCGCGCCGGTCGGGGGCGCGGCGATGGGCCTCGGCCTCGATTGCGCGGGGCGCCTATCGCCCACCCCTCCCGGGCGAAGACCGGCGCCGAGGGCTTAGCGAAGGCCTGCAGGGCGGTCTCCGACCGGCGCTTGGGGCTTAGCCAAGACCTGCAGGGCGGTCTCGGACCGGCGCGGAGGCCTTAGCCAAGACCTGCAGGGCGGTCTTCGACCGGCGCGGAGGCCTTAGCGAAGAGTGGCAGGGCGGTCTCCGACCGGCCGCGGGGTCTTCGCAAGCCGTGCAGGGCGGACTCCGACCGGCAGCGGGCTCTTCGCAAGCCGTGCAGGGCGGTCTCCGACCGGCCGCGGGG
>CANHON010000344.1 GCA_947462115.1 Deltaproteobacteria bacterium
GCCGACGACCAGCCCACCTTCTACAACCTCACCACCACCGTCGACTTCTCGATGACCGGTGAGCTGACCCCCCGCTAAGCGCCACCCCCTGGGGCACCGCCGCGCGCGGGCCCTCGGCTGCGCTCCAGTTGACCCCGCAGGGCCCCGTGCCTTCGCGGGGTCTTTGTTGTGGGGCCCGAGCGAGGCTACTCTTCTCCTTCGCCCTCGCCTTCGCCCAGATCATCGAGCCCATCGAGATCATCGACGTCGTCCATCTGACGGGCGGCCCGCCGGCGGCCCCGCTTGAGGCCGAGATCGAGCTCGGCCCGGAGCTGCTTGGAGATGCCGCCGCGGATGCTGTCCACGAAGTCTTCGGCGTCGTTGGGCTGCTCGACCGCCCAGGTGCGGAGCGCCCGGCTGGCCACCTTGCGCACGCGGGCGTCCTCGTCCCGGTGGAAGGCCCGGATCACCGGATCGAGCACCGACACCAGGGGGGCCTCCACGAAAACGACGTGCTTCACGCCCAGTCGAGCGCGGAGGGCCGCGGCCGAGGGGCCCTCCACCGGCAGGGGCAGCGCCGCGAGGCAAGCCGACACCGCCACGCGCCGCCGCATCGGCTCGGCCTTGCGCAGGCCCGCGAGCCGCTCGCCGGCCTCATCCCCGAGGGTGGCCAGCAGGCCCGGGCCCACCAGCAGCCAGCCCAGGGCGTCGGCGGTCTGAATGTCGTCCACGACCTCACCCCAGGAGCGCGACAGCTCCAAGGCCGCCTCGGGCGCGTCGGGCAGCGCGGCGGCGGCGAGGCCGAGCGCCACGAGGCCGTCCTCAAACGCCGTGGAGAACAGCCGGCGCAGGGGGCCCTCGGCCTCGGCCAAGTCGAAGGGGCCGGCGGACCAGGCCTCGACCAGCACCCGGGCGATCTCCGCGGTGGGCACGCCGCGCAGACCCCGCAGGGGGCGCAGGTGCCGGCCTTGACGACGGGCGACCTCGGCTTCGGCGAGGGCTTCGAGCTGGGCGCTGATCTGCGCGACATCGAACATGGGGACCACCTCAGGCCACCGCCGCGCGCGAGCCGAGCGCCCGCCCGGAGGGGCCGCGCCGGGCTAACCCAGCCGGGCCCACCGGCGCCCCGCCCGACGCCGCCGCCGAGGTCCGATGAACGCCCAAGCCCCGCCGCGCGCCCGCCCGGACCCCACGGCCGGCGGCGACTCCGTGATCCGCCGCTTCACGCTGTGGTGGTTTCGCCAGCCCGGCGCGGTCACCCACGTCTCCGCCAACGTGCAGGTGGACGCGACCGCCGCCCTCGCCTACATCGGGCGCCTCGCCGCCCAGGACCGGCTGCACGAAGATGGCCGCCCCCACGTCACCCTGCAGCACCTGCTGGCCGGGGCCGTCGGCCGCGCGCTGCACGCCCACCCCGCGGCGAACGCCCGGATCGTCGGCCGGCGCATCGTCCCCAGCGAGACCGTGGGCCTCGCCATGCCGGTGAACCTGCTCGGGCACGCCGCGGGCGACAAGGCCGAGCTCGGCATGGCCATCGTCGATCAGGTCTGCGCGCGCAGCCTCCGGGAGATCGCCGCCGAGACCGGGCGGGCGGTCAAGGGTGAGCGCAGCGGCCGCTCCACCAACCCCATGGTCCGCGCGCTCAAGGGCATCGGCGCGCGGGCGCCGCAGCGGGCCCTGGATCTGGGCCTGGATCTGCTGGACCGGGCTGGGCAAACCAGCGTGGCAGCCGATCTCATCGCCAAGCAGCTCCCCGTCACCGCCGGCCTCACCAACCCCGGCGCGGCCACCGGCGGCATGGCGGGGGTGCGGTTCATGGGCGGGGCCTTCTCGCTGCCGCGGGCGTTGGTGCACGTCGGCACGGTCTGGGGCATCACCCCCATCCAGGACGAGGTGATGGTCGTCAACGGCGCGCCGGCGGTCCGCCCGGCCCTCCCGGTCATGCTGCTGTTCGACCACCGGCTGATCGACGGGGTGCGCGCCGGTCGGCTGATCCAGACCTTCGCCGGACTGCTGCTCGATCCCGCCGCCGCCTTCGGTGAAGATGCGGAGCTGCGCGCCCCGCACGCCCGCGCGCCCCACCGCCCGACCTAGCCCCACCGCCCTGGAGCCCCCGATGCCCGCCGCCGCCGCGCTGATGATGAGCCTGCTCGCCGCGCTCCCCGATCCCGCCCCGCTCGAGGCGGCCGTCCGCAGCGACGCCGGCTGGGAGGCCGTCGGCGACCGGGCAGAGGACGGGCTCGGCACCGTGGCCCTCCGCCACAAGCGCCAAGGCGAGGTCGACTGCCTCGAAGGCTCCGTCACGGTCGCCCCGAGCCCCCGCGCCTTGCTCAACGTGGCGGCCGATGTGCCCTCGGCCACCCGCTGGTCGCGCTTCGAGCTGGTGGCCAGCAAGGTGATCTCCCGCAGCGGCGGTCGCGTCAAGTATGTGCAGCTGCTCGACAATCCGGCGCCGGTGGCCGACCGCTACTGGTTCCTCGAGGGCCGATCGAGCGAGACCGAGGCGGCCTCGGTCTACGCCTGGCGCCACATCGACCCCGCTGAGCACCCCGACGTTTTGGCCGAGATCCTCGGCCTCCGGCCCAGCGCGGTCAGCACCGGGGTGAACGTCGGCGAGTGGCGCTTCACCCCGGCCGGCGGCAAGACCGCCCTGCGCTACCGACTCTGCACCGACGCCGGCGGGAGCATCCCGAAGTGGGCCGGGGAGTTCGCGGCCACCCGCACCCTCCCGGCCAACATCGCCGACCTCGTCAAAGAGGCCGCCAAACGAGAGGCCAAGATCAACGCGCAGTAGGCGATTCTACGCAAGCCCAGGCCGGCGGCAAGGGCGCGAGCAGGCCGGGGTGGAGCGCCGCGAGGGAGGTGCAGCCGACCAGGGCCAGGGCCTCGTCGAGCTCGGCGCGGAGCAGGGCCAGGGCCCGAGACACCCCGGCCTCCCCGCCCGCCGCCAAGGCGAACACCGCCGGCCGGCCGATCATCACCGCGGCGGCACCCAAGGCCAAGGCCTTGAGCGCGTCGGAGCCCCGCCGCAGCCCGCTGTCGAGCAGCACCGGCGCCCGCCCCGCCGCCGCCTCGACCACCTCCGGCAAGGCCAGCAAGGAGGGCAGGGCCCCGTCGAGCTGCCGCCCGCCGTGGTTGCTCACGATGAGGCCCCCCGCGCCGGCGTCGAGGCAGGCCGCCGCGTCATCACCGCGCAGCACGCCCTTCACGAAGACGGGCAGCCCGGAGCGCTCGGCCAGCCAGCCGATGTCATCGAGCCGCAGATCGGGGTCGAGCAGGCGGTAGACATAGGCCGCCAAGCCCGAGCCGCGGGCCTCGCTCGGCAGCGCGCCATAGCCCTCTGGGACGACGTTCTCGACGCGGAGCCCGGCGGGGAGCCCGAAGCGGTGCACGGCGTCGCCCTCCCGCGCGCCGAGCACCGGGGCGTCGGCGGTGAGCACCAGGGCGCTGCAGCCGGCGGCCTTGGCCCGATCGACCAAAGCGCCCGTCAGCTCGCGATCTTTGTAGACATAGAGCTGAAACCACACCGTCCCCGGCGCGTCCGCCGCGCCGACCCCCGCCGCCGCGCACACCGCCTCGATGGGCGTGGTGGCCAAGGTGGAGCAGATCATCGGCGCGCCGCTGGCCCGAGCCGCCCGCGCGGTGGCCCGCTCGCCTTCTGGGTGGGCGAGGCCCAAGAAGGCCGTCGGGGCCAGCAAAAACGGCGAGGGCAAGGTCTGGCCGAGCAGCCCACAGGCCTGGCTGCGCTGGCCCACCCCCCGCAGGCAGCGGGGCCGCAGCAGGGTCTTCTCGAAGGCCCGGCGGTTGGCCGCCAAGGTGATCGCGTCCCGCGCGGCGCCCGCGAAGTAGGCGCTGGCCATCGGCTCCAGGTAACGATCCCCCAACGCGATGAGCTGTGCGATGTTTTGCACCTGATTCAGCTCGGATTCGCTCGCGCGCGCGTCGGCCATCGGCCCCTCCCGTGGCGCCCCAGGCGCCCGCGCCCATCCTGCCACGCGGCCGCCGGGCGGGCGGGCATGTAGCCGCGCTGTCACCGCGCCCCCGACCGGTGCCCTCAGGCCAGCGGCGGGGGTGCCGATGCTGCGATCACCGTCCCAATGGTCATTCTCGACGCAGGCCACCGGGAGCCGGCCACCCCGCCAGCGGAGCCGCCCGCGGCGCGCCGACAGGCCCGCAAAAGCCGCGCCCACGCGCTCACCGGGGGGGTGCTAAGCTGCCAAGAGACCGGAGTGACCCATGACCGTCCGCCCCATGTCGCGCCAAAGCAAGGCCCGCAGCGCCAATCGCCGCAGCAGCGCGCCCGCGCAGCAAGAGCAGCGCCCGGCGCCGATCAGCGCCCGCGAGGCCATCCGGTCGGTCACCAGCCCCGATGCCACCCGGGTCGTCGAGCCGGTGGTGAGCCTGCTCGCGGACCTCCACGGCAGCCTCGGCAACGCCGCCCTGGGCGCCCCCGAGCTCAGCGGCCCCCTGGAGTCGGGCCCGTTCAGCGGCATGGACGCCGGCCTCCTCGGCCTCCACCAGCACGCGATGGGCAGCCTCGCGCTGGGCGTGGCGGGTTTTGAGGCCGGCGTGGGCCCCAGCGGCGCCCCGCTGAGCGCCATGCGGGAGATCATGCGCCGCAGCCAGGCCGAAGAGGAGGGCCTCGACACCGCCCAGGCCAGCAAAAACATCGGCACCCGCCAGGGCCAGCCCCTGCCCAACGTGGTGCGGGAGCGCATGGAGCGGGCCTTCGGGCACGATTTCAGCCACGTGCGCATCCACACCGACGGCGCGGCCGCCGACACCTCGATGCAGCTCAACGCCGTGGCCTTCGCCATCGGCAGCGACATCTACTTTGGCCGGGGCGCCTGGGCCCCCGGCACGCCCTCGGGCGACGAGCTCCTCGCTCACGAGCTCACCCACGTCGTTCAGGCCGACGAGAACCGCCTGCCCGGCCCCAAGGGCCCCGGCATGGACGTCAGCAGCCCCAACGACCGCCACGAGCAAGAGGCCGTGGCGATGGGCCGACAGGTGGCGCAGAGCCTGGGTCGGGAGGGCAGCGGCCTCGCGGCGGCCACGGCCAGCGCGCC
>CANHON010000345.1 GCA_947462115.1 Deltaproteobacteria bacterium
AGGCGCGCGCCGAGGTCGAGGAAGCGCGAGCAGACCACCACCATCACCGTGAGCGCGAACAGCCCGTCCGGGGCCCGCCGCCCGTAGCGGGGGTCGGCGGCGAGGCGGCGCTGGTGGTCCACGAGGCTGCCGTGGTGCTGGACCAGCCAGGCGACCTCGACGCCGAACAGCACCACGAGCCAAAGCACGTTGGTCCACAGCAGAAAGACCGGCAAGAAGGCCACCGAGCCGTAGATCAGGGTGAGGCTGTCCTTGGTGCCGAAGATGTTGATGTAAAGGCCAAAGCTCTCCTTGGCCACCTCGAAGACCGCCGCGGTGAGCAGGCCCCCAAATATCGCCGCCCGGCGCGACACCCGGGTGCAGGGCAGCAGCAGCAGCGCCGTGGTGAAGATCACGGCGCTGAGGCTCAAGGGGAGCAGGTGCGAGGCGAAGGGCAGGCCGTGCTCGCCGCCGATGCGGGCCGACAGCAAAAAGCCCGAGCCGAGCAGGATCGGGCCGAGGGTCAGCGCCGTGTAGAACAAGGTGAAGCGGTAGAGCAGGCTCCGGTCTTCGCGCGCCCGGAAGATCTCGTTGTAGGCCAGCCCCACCTGCGAGAAGAGCTGGTAGCCGATGAACATCGTCGAGAGCACGCCGATGGTGCCGAGGGTGCCGAGGTGCGTGCGCAGGATCAGCTCGTCGAGCACCGCGCCCACCTCCTCGACGCTGCTCGCGAGGATGGTCTCGTAGAGGAGCTGCCGAACCGCGCTTCGGGTGTCGTCTTTGAGCCCCAGCGCGCCGGTCAGGGCAAAACCGAGCAACAGGAGCGGCACGAGGGCCACCGCCGTCCAGTAGGTGAGCGTGGCGGCGCGGGCCGGCAGCCGATCGCGGCGGGTCTCGCGCACCAGCACCACAACGACGTGCAGCGCGTTGACCAGCGGCGTCGCCCACGGCTGATCGAGCGGCCAGATCCGGCCGCGCACAGCATCGAGGTAGAGCTTCTCTAGGGCGTGCAGCATCTGCCCAAGGTATCGCGGCGCGGGCCCGCGGTGGGCCGGGGGCATGGGTGGGCCGGACCGCCCTGGCCCGATTAGCCGCCGCCGTCTCTGGCGCGCGGTCGCCGGGCGCGGGGTGTGGCATGGGGCAAGGCGGCGGGCAGCGAGCGGGCGGGCCGAAGGGCGCAGGCGGGCGGGGCGCGCCGGCCGAGGACGCCGAAGCGGCGGAGGGCGCCGAGGAGGGCCCGAGCAAGCTGGTGGCCCTCGACCCCGGCGCTCTGCTCGATCAGCCGCCGGTGGTGGTCCGGCTGCGGCCGGGCGCCGATCGCCGGGTCGCCGGCGGGCACTGCTGGGTGTTCTCCAACGAGCTGTCCACCCCGGTGGCCAGCCTGCCCTTGGGCGGCGCGGTCGATGTGCTCGACGCCCGCGGGCGGTTCTTGGGCCGCGGCACGGCCAACCCCCACAGCCTCATCGCGGTGCGCATCCTCAGCCGCGACCCCCAAGATGACGTGGACAGCGTCGCTTTCTACGAGCGCCGGCTTCGGGCTGCGGCCGCGATGCGCGCGCGGCTGCTGCCCGGTCGCCGCTCGCTCCGCATGGTCTCCAGCGAAGGGGACGGCCTCCCGGGGCTCATCGTCGATCAGTTCGAGGACGTGATCGCCGTGCAGCTCGGCACCCTCGGCATGGAGCTGCGGCGCGAGCGCCTCGAGGCGGCCCTGCGGTCGGCGCTGGGCGTGCGGGGCGCGGTGCTCCGCAACGAGTCGCCCAGCCGCAGCCTCGAAGGCCTGCCCCGGGGCTCCGAGCGCTGGTTCGGCGAGGTGCCCGAGCGGGTGATGCTCGAAGAGGGGGGCGTGCGGCTGTTCGCGGACGTGCTCGGCGGGCAAAAGACGGGCTTCTTCTTTGATCAAGCGGAGAACCGGGCCTTCGCTCGCCCGCGGGTGGCCGGCGAGCGGGTGCTCGATGTCTACGCCAACACCGGGGCTTGGGGCCTCGGGGCGCTGCTGCACGGCGCCTCCCGCTGCGACTTCATCGAGATCAACGCCGCCACGGCCGCGCTCATCCTCGACAACGCGGCGCTCAACGGCGTGGCCGACCGGGCCAACAGCATCGCCGGCGACGCCCGGGTGGTCATGGAGGGGCTCGTCGCTCAGAAGCAGCGCTATGGAGCCGTTTTCCTCGATCCCCCTGCCTTCGCCAAGACCCGGGCCAAAGCCCCGGTGGCCTTGCGGGCCTACGCCAACATCAACGCCTTGGCGATGCGCCTCGTGGCCCCCGGGGGGCTGCTGTTCAGCTCCTCCTGCAGCTACCACGTGCAGGAGGACCGCTTCTTGGAGGCGGTGATGGCCGGGGCGCGCATGGCGGGCCGGCGGCTGCGCGTCGTCCGGCGTGGGGAGCAGGCCCCGGATCATCCGGTTGATCCGGCGGTCCCCGAGACCCGGTACCTCAAGCACCTCGTGCTGCACCTCGAGTAGGCCGGGGGCGGCGGCCGCTGGGCCCCACCCTTCGGCGCCGGAGCGCCCATGCCCGCCGATCTCCCCTTGCTCAGCCACCTCGACGCTTCGGGGCGGCCCCACATGGTCGATGTGGGCGCCAAAGTCGACACCGATCGCGAGGCGACGGCCGAGGGCTGGCTGCGGCTGAGCGCCGCGGCCCGGGCCCAGCTGGAGCCCGGCGCCAACCCCAAGGGCGACGTGCTGCTGATCGCGCAGCTGGCCGGCATCCAGGGGGCCAAGCGCGCCGCTGAGCTGATCCCCCTCTGCCACCCCCTGCCCATCGACGGGGTCGAGCTGCACCTCGAGCTGCTGCCCGAGGGCCTTCGCGTGGTGGCCCGCGTGCGCACCCGCTGGCGCACCGGCGTGGAGATGGAGGCGCTCACCGCCGTCTCGGCCGCCCTCCTCACCGCCTACGACATGCTCAAAGCGGTCGATCGCGCCCTGTGCATGGACGGGCTTCGGCTGCTGAGCAAGCGGGGCGGCCGCTCCGGCGACTTTGTGGCGGCGCCCGCGCCGGGCACGGGCCAGGGCGGCGGCTGATCCGCGCTTCGGTGGCGGGGGACGCGCCCCCCTGCGTTGGATTGGTGTATGATGGGGGGCCGGCCCGGCTCCCCATCCGGGGGCCGCTGCCCCATGGAGCTGCCATGTCCCGTCTGCCCCGGTTCTCCCGGTCCTCCATCGCCCTCGTCGCGGCGCTCGCGGCCTGCAACGACACCAACTTCTTCGTGAAGGGCGATGCGGAGCCGCCGGGCCTCGTGCCGGGCGCCATCCAGGGCCGCACCTGCGACCCCGCCGGCAGCAACTGGTTGGCCGACGCCACGATCTACACCCACCTCATCGACGACGCCGGGCGCCTGTACCAGACGGTCCAGGCCTACTCCGACCGCGACGGCAAGTGGACGCTCGAGGGCCTGCCCGCCGAGCGTGAGTACGACATTTACGTGCAGTACGGTGATGACGTCATCGAGCGCTTCGAGGACGTGTGGGTCGGCGACGGCGACCTCGTGCTGCTCGACGAGCCGCCCTGCTTCGACCCGCTGGCCATCGACGTGGCGGTCATCACCGGCGACTACGACCGCTTTGACCTCGTTCTCGACAATATGGGCTTCGCCAACTACGAGCTCATCGACGGGCTCACCGCGCCCGAGGTGACCGGCTTCCTCGGCAACCTCGAGGGCATGCAGCAGTACGACATCATCTTCTTCAACGGCGGGCTCGTCGAAGAGGGGGTGTTCTACTCCACCGACGGCAGCACCACCGATCACGAGCTCTACCTCGAGAACATCCGGGAGTACGTCCGCGGCGGCGGCTCGGTCTACGCCTCCGACTGGGCCTACGACGTCATCGAGCGCGCCTGGCCCGATCGCCTCGACTTTGTCGGCGACGACGCTGTCCCCGACGCGGCGCAGCTCGGCGAGTACGACCTCGTCACCGCCAACATCAGCGACGCCGCCCTGTCGGAGTGGCTGGGCCTCGGCACCCTGGACGTCGAGTACGACCTGCCCGTCTGGCCCCCGGTCGAAGCCGTGGAGGGCTCCGTCTCTGTGCACATGCGCGGCAGCGTAGAGTACCGCCTCGGCACCGAGCGCTACTCGCTGGTGGACTCGCCGCTGCTCGTCAGCTTCGCCAGCGGCGAGGGTCGGGTCGGCTACAGCACCTTCCGGGTCGCACGGAACGCTTCGGTCGAGCTCAACCTCGTGCTCCAGTACATGATGTACAACCTCTGATCGGATCGGGCCCCCTCCGCCGAGCGCCGCGCGCAACGGCCTGCTGAGGGGGAGCTTGGGGCAGGGGGCTGCCGCCCCCCGCAACGCCCCCCGCCCGCTGCCGCGCGCCTCCTCCTTCGCCCCGTGCTCCGATGCAGACCCCCCTTGGCAAGCTCGTCGCCTTTGAGGGCATCGACGGCGCCGGAAAAACCACCCAGCTCGCGCGCTTGGCGCTCCGGCTGCGGGCCCGCGGCCTCGAGGTGCTCACCACCCGAGAGCCGACCACCGGCCCCCACGGCCGCCAGATCCGCGCGGCCGCGGGTCGGCTGCCGCTGGACGAAGAGCTGGCCTTGTTCACCGCTGATCGCGGCGAGCACGTGCGCGAGGTGATCCAGCCGGCCTTGGCCCGCGGCGCCTGGGTGCTCATCGACCGCTACTACCCGAGCAGCGCGGCCTACCAGGGCACACGGCCCGGGAGCCCCGGCGTGGACGGCGTGCTGGCGCTCAACGAGGCCTTCGCGCCCCGCCCGGCGCGCACGCTCTGGCTCGACCTCGCGGTCGAGCGCGGGCTCGCGCGTGTCGGCGCCCGCGGGGCCGCCACCCCTTTTGAGACCGAGGCCACGCTGCGGGCCGTGGCCGCCGCCTTCGCGACCATGCCCCTGCCGGGCCTCGTGCGCATCGACGCGCTTCAGCCCGAGGATGACGTAGAGCAGGCCATTTGGGCGCAGGTCGCGCCCCTGCTGGACGGGGCCGCTCCGGCCGGCGTGGCCGAGGGCGAACCCTCCGCGGCCCGCTGATGTCTCGGGGGCTGCGGGGTCTGCCCACCCCGCCGAGGTGAACCGATGACCGCGCCTGCCCGCCGCCCCCCGCTCCG
>CANHON010000346.1 GCA_947462115.1 Deltaproteobacteria bacterium
ACCCGCGAGTCGGGGCTCAAGGTGCCTGGCGAGACCCGCGGCACCATGCGGTCCGCCAAAGACATCAAGCCCATCGAGCTCGCGACCACCGCCTACGGCCACGGCGTCACCGCCAACGCCGTCCAGCTCGCGAGCGCCTTCGCCGCCCTCGGCAACGACGGCGTGCGCATGGAGCCCCGGCTCTACCTCGCGGTCCGCGACGCCGAGGGGCAGCTCATCGAGCGCTTCGCCCCGCAGGCCGAGGAGCAGATCGTCTCCGCTGAGACCGCCCGGGCCACCGTCGTCATGATGGAGTCGGTGGTCGACGAGGGCGGCACCGGCACCCGCGCCGCGGTGCCTGGCTACAAGGTGGCCGGCAAGACCGGCACCGCCTGGAAGCACGTGGGCACCGGCTACTCGGAGACCGCCCGCATCGGCTCGTTCGTCGGGCTCATCCCAGCCGACCGCCCGCGCCTCGCCATCGCGGTGGTGGTGGACACGCCCACCATCGGCAGCTCCTACGGCGGCATCGTCGCCGCCCCGGCCTTCTCGACCATCGGCGGCGAGGCCATGCGCATCCTCGGCGTGGACCCCGACCCCGCCCTGCTGCCGACCCCCAAGGCCCAAAAGAGCGCCACCGGCGCCAGTGACGCGCCCCCGACCCGGGTGGTCGGCGACCGCGCGCTCACCTGGACCGGCGACGGCCGCCTGCGCGCCCCCGACCTCGGCGGGCTCAGCTTGCGCGACGCGCTCGGGGCGATCTCCGCCTCTGGCCTGCAGGTCAACGCCGCCGGCTCCGGCCGCGTGGCCACCCAGAGCCCCCCGCCGGGCACGCCGCTCGCGCCCGGCGACGCGATCTCGATCCACCTCCAGTAGCCCCGCGGCAGGGCCCGCACCCTGCTTCTTTCCCTGCTTCGCACCCCGCTTCTTTCCGTGCTTCGTTCCCAGTTTCGCTGCCTTCGTGCACCCTTTTCCCGTGTCCAAACCCCTCGGTCAACCGAGGCGCGAGCCCCCCTGCAGCCCGCGCGGCGCCCCACGCCACGCGATCGCCAAAGCGACGGACCCCACGCGAATCCAGCTGTCACCGACGTTCTCCTGGGCACAGCCTGCGCCCCGACCGTCCCCCGCCTCCGACAGCCCGCTCGCCCCGCCGCCGACCGCGAAGCGCACCTCCAGCAGCCCCCTCGCACCGTCCGCCCGCGCCTCGGTTGACCACCCCCCTCGCTCCGCCCGCCCCTCCTTTGGCGCCTCGTGTCGGGTCCCCGCCCGCCACCGCAGCCCCTGCACCCGCCGCCGCGGGGCGCCTCCCCCTCCCGCCTCCCGCTCCCGCCGCCAGCCCCCATGAAGCTCGCCGACCTGCTCGCCGCGGTCGAGGTGCGCGCCGTCCACGGCCCGCTCGATCGCCCCGTCCGCTCCGTCTCTCACGACTCGCGAGAGGTGGGGCCGGAGGACATTTTTGTGGCCATCGCCGGCGGACAGGCCGACGGCCGGCGCTTCGCCCCCCAGCTGCCCTGCGCGGCGGTGGTCTGCGAAGGGCCGGTCGAGACCCTGCCGGGCGTCACCCGAATTGACGTGCCTGACGCGCGCCTCGCCTTGGCCGCCCTCGCCTCGGCCCTCCACGGCGCGCCTGCCCGCCGCCTGCCAGTGGTCGGCATCACCGGCACCAACGGCAAGACCACCACCACCTTCCTGGTCGAGGCCATCGCCGCCGCGGCCGGCTGGTCCAGCCTGCGCATCGGCACCACCGGGCACCGGCTGGCGGGCCGCGACCTGCCCGCCGCCCACACCACCCCCGAAGCGCCCCTGCTGCACGCTCTTTTGGCCCGGGCCATCGAGGAGGGCTGCGCGGTCGGCTTGATGGAGGTCTCGAGCATCGGCCTCAGCCAGCGCCGGGTCGACCACCTGCCGTTCCAGGTCGCGGCCTTCACGAGCTTCAGCCAGGACCACCTCGACTTCCACGGCACGATGGAGGCCTACCTCGCGGCCAAGTGGCGCCTCTTCACCGAGCTCATGCGCGAAGATGGCGTGGCGGTGCTCAACTTCGACGACCCCGCCATCGCGGCCCACCCGCCGATCCCCGGGCGCCTGATCAGCTACGGCCGGGCGGAGGGGCTCAGCCTCCGCATCGACGCCGACGCCCGCTGCGATCTCGACGGCTGCCGCGCCACCGTGCACAGCCCCGCCGGCCCCCTGGCCCTGTTCACCCCGCTGCTCGGCGCCCACAACCTCGAGAACGCCGTCTGCGCGCTCGGAGTGGCGCTGGCGCTGGGCCTGCCGCCCGCCGTGGCCCTCGAGGGCCTCGCCGCCTGCCGCGCCGTGCCGGGCCGCTTGGAGCGGGTGCCCGGGACGGCCGACCAGCCCGTTGTTTTGGTGGACTACGCCCACAGCCCCGACGCGCTGGAGCGCAGCCTCGGGACGGTGCGGGCGCTGGGCGCCACCTCGGTGCACGTGGTCTTCGGCTGCGGCGGCGACCGCGACCGCGGCAAGCGGCCGCTGATGGGGGCCATCGCCGAGCGCCTCGCCGACCGGGTCACCCTGACCTCCGACAACCCCCGGAGCGAAGACCCCGACGCCATCCTCGCGGAGATCGCCGCCGGGCTCCTGCGCCCCGAGGCCGCCCAGCGCACCATCGACCGGGCCGCCGCGATCACCGCCGCCATCGCCGAAGCGGGCCCTGGCGACGTCATCCTCATCGCGGGCAAAGGCCACGAGACCACCCAGACCATCGGGGCCCGCACGCTGCCCTTCGATGACCGGGCGGTCGCCGCCGACGCCCTCCGCGCCGCCGCCCTCCGCGCCGCCGCGCGCCGAACCCCCACCCTCGGCACCCCGGTGCCGGACCGCCAAGGGGCCCCATGATGTTGTTCACGGACGAAGCCCTCGCCGAAGCCACCGGCGGGCAGCTCCTCGGGCGCGGCCCCGCCGGCCCCCTCCGCACCGACTCGCGCCGCCTCGCCGCCGGCGACTGGTTCGTGGCGCTGACGGGCGATCGTTTTGATGGCCACGACTTCTTCGCCGCCGCCGCCGCCGCGGGCTGCGCCGGGGTGGTCGGGCAGCGCGCGCCGGTCGGCTGGGACCGCGGCTTCGTCTGCGTGCCCGACAGCCTCCTCGCCCTGCAGAGCGCCGCCCGGGCCGCGCGCGACCGCTTCACCGGTCCGGTCGTCGGCATCACCGGCAGCGCCGGCAAAACGACGACCCGCGCCATGACCGCGCTGGCCATCGGCGCGCTCGGCCGGGTCCACCAGACCGAAGGCAACCTGAACAACCACATCGGCGTGCCGCTCACCCTGCTCGACGCGCCCGAGGACGCCGCCGCCTGGGTCATCGAGATGGGCATGAACCACCTCGCCGAGATTGACCTGCTGCAGGGCATCTCCCGGCCCACGGTGCGCCTCATCACCAACGTCGGCGCCGCCCACCTCGAGGGCCTCGGCACCTTGGAGAACGTGGCCATCGCCAAGGGCGAGCTGTTCGACGGCGCCCTGCCCGGCGACATCTGCTGCATCAACGCCGATGACGCGCTGGTGCGCTCCCGCGCCATCCCCGCCGGGGCCCGGGTGCTCACCTATGGCGTCCAGCCCGGCGTCGACGTGCGGCTGCGCGAGGCCAGCGTCGAGGCCGCCACCATGAGCACCCGCCTGCGCGTCGAGACGCCCAACGGCGCCCTGTCGATCCGCCTCGGCAGCCCAGGCCTGCACCTCGCCCACAACGCCACCGCCGCCGTGGCCGTGGCCGTGGCGCTGCGCCTGCCGCTGGATGGGCTCGCCGAGCGCCTCGGGGCCTACGCGCCGGTGGGCATGCGCGCCGCGGTGCTCCGGCTCGACAATGGCCTCACCGTCATCAATGACGCCTACAACGCCAACCCGCCGAGCATGGCCGCCAGCCTGCACACGCTGGCCGCCCTCCCGGGCCGCCGGGCCGCCATCCTCGGCGACATGCGCGAGCTCGGCAGCCAGAGCGAAGCGGCCCACCGCGAGGTGCTGGCGTTGGCCCGCAGCCTTCAGCTCGACCTGCTCGGGGTCTCTGGCCCCTGCTTCGCCGCCGCCGCCGCCGAGCTGTCCGACCCCGGCGAGCTCATCGTGGCCGAGACCCCCGAAGCGACCGCCCTTTTGCTGCGGCCCCACCTGCGCCCCGGCGACACCGTGCTGCTCAAGGGCAGCCGGGGCAGCGCGGTCGAGCGCGCTCTGCCCACCCTTCGCACCGCGCCGGAGCGCTGATGCTGTACCACCTCCTCAGCCCGCTGGCGGAACAACACACCTTTTTCAACCTGTTCCGGTACATCACCTTCCGGGCCACCTGGGGGCTCGTGACGGCCCTGGCCATCTGCTATGTGATGTTCCCTTGGTTCATCCAATGGATGAAGAACAAGCGGATGGAGCAGATCATCCGCGACGACGGCCCCCAGAGCCACGTCGAGCAGAAGGTGGGCACCCCGACCATGGGCGGCGTGCCGATGATCGTGAGCATCACGCTGTCCACGCTGCTCTGGGCCCGCCTGGATCAGCCGGTGGTGTGGATGGCCCTCCTCATCTTCGTCGGCTACGGCCTCATCGGCTTCGTGGACGACTGGAAGAAGGTCATGGACCGCAACACGGCGGGCCTCGCTGGTCGCTACAAGATGCTCGGGCAGTTCGGCATCGCCGGCGCTGTGTTGGGCTGGGGCTACGCCAGCGGCACCATCGAGCCCGCCTTGGCCCTGCCCTTCTTCAAGGACGCCACCATCCACTTCGATAGCTTGATCCCCGGCTTCTCGGCGCTGGGCTGGCTCTATGTGGTCTTTGGGATGTTCGTCTGCAACGGCACCTCCAACGCGGTGAACCTCACCGATGGCCTTGACGGCCTCGCCATCGGCCCCACGATGACGACCGCCGGCACCTTCGCGGTGCTCGCCTACTTGGCCGGCAACACCAATTTCGCCGCCTACCTCTCGGTGCCCTACATCCCCGGCGCCGGAGAGCTCGCCGTGTTCGCCGTGGCCATCGTCGGCGCGGGCATGGGCTTCCTTTGGTACAATACCTTCCCCGCGCAGATCTTCATGGGGGACGTGGGCAGCCTCGCGCT
>CANHON010000347.1 GCA_947462115.1 Deltaproteobacteria bacterium
AGATGGCCACCCCGCCCGCGGCCGCGAGCGGGCCCACCGAGGGCTCGCCGTCGGGCGAGGCGAGGATCAGCCGCAGAGGCTCCGCGCCGCTGTCGGCCTCAACGGTCGTGTCGAGCCGGTAGAGTCCGGCGGGGAGGGCCGGTGGCTCGCCGCTGCCGGGGGTGGAGCCTTCGCTGGCTACCCAGAATTGGCCGGGGGACTCCGCGCGGGTCACCCGAGGGTTGCCGCCGACCCACCAGGCGCCGGTCACCGCCTCCGCCGCGCAGTCCACCCGCACCACCTGGCCTGGCCGCCGCGCCCAGCCGTCCACGCGGTCGAGCCGGTTGAGCACGACGTACAGCACGTCATCTTCGGCGAAGAGCTGGGCCGCCTCGGGCCCCACGCCGTCGCCGTCTCCATAGGCCGACAGGTCGAGGCTGCCGCGGCTGAGGCCGGTCTCGGGGTCGAGCAGCCGCAGGGCCGAGGCCTCGTAGAGGGCCACCCACAGCGCCTCGCCGCAGCGCTCCACATCGACGGGGTTGCTGTAGTCGCCGGTCGAGACCTCCCAGCGCGGGCGCTGCCAGTCGCCGGGGACGTAGGCGCGCACGTTGTCGTAGCCGTAGCGGTTGATCTGGTAGAGCACGCCCGCGCTCATCTTGACCACCGGGTCGCCTGAGGTGACGAAAATGGCGTCGTCCACGCTCCAGTCATCGACGCCAACCGTCGCGAAGCTGCCGGTCGTGTAGTCCTGCGCGGTGGTGGTCAGCGCGGCCCGCTGACCCGTCGGGGCGCCGCCGGTGTCGTCGGGCGTGGGGGCGCTGCCATCCTTGGGTTGGACGCTGGGCAAGCAGCCGCCAAGGAGCAGGCAAGTCAAGGCGAACGGGACGGCGGCGCGCGGGCTCATCGGGCGACCAGCACCCGGCTCGAGACGGCGGGCATGCGGAGGCTGAGGCTGTCGCCGGTCGCGGTGAAGCGCTCGCCGGTGAGCAGATCTTCGTAGGCCACCCCGGTGGGCAGGCCGGCGAAGCTCAGGCCGTTGTTCAGCGTGGTCTCGGCGCCGCGGTTGATGACGATCAGCACCTGGTCGCCATCTTGCTCGCGCACAAAGCCCCAGGTGTTGTCGTCGAGCCACCACTCGGTGAGCCCATAGGCGCCCATGGCCGGGTGCGCGCGGCGGGCGGCGCTGAGCGCGGCGACGTGGCGCAGCACCTCCGCGGGCTCGCCGCCGACCCTGGCAGCCAGCTCGGCCACGGTCGCCGTCTCGCCAGCTTCATCGCCGGTGATCCACCACAGAGGCTGGCGGTTGTCGGGGTCGGTGTAGCCGGGCAGGCCGAGCTCATCGCCGTAGTAGATCAAGGGCACGGCGCTGGTGGCGAAGATGGTCGTCCAGCCGAGCTTCATGCGGCGGTAGACCCAGGGGTCGCTCGGCGGCAGAGCGGCGCGCACCACGCCGTCTTCGCCGCAGGCCGGGGTGCCGCCCTCGGTGCCCTTGGTGGTGAAGCGCGAGACGTCGTGGTTGCCGAGGAAGCTCGACATCAGCGCGGCAGGGCCCCAGGTGGTCTCGCCGCCGGTGACGGCGCCGGCGATGTCGCGCATGGAGCCGCCGCCCTGGGCGAACACGCTGTCAATGGCGAAGAACAGGGGAAAATCAAACTGCCCATCGAGCTGCGGGCGGCCCTCGCGGCTGATGTAAGCGGCGATGCGATCGGCCCCGTCGAAGGTCTCGCCCACCGTCCAGAACTCGACGCCGAGCCCGAGGCCCTGGTGCTCGACCTCGGCCCGCACCCGTTGCTCCAGGTTCCACACCACCGAGTGCGGCATGTGCTTGACCGCATCGACCCGCAGGCCGTCGAGGCCGTAGGTCTTCACCCACCACAGCGCGTCGTCCACCATGGCCTGCATGGCCTCAGGCTGGCCATAGTCGATGTCGGGCAGGTAGGGCGCGAACCAGCACTCTTCGGGGATCCGGTCCCAGTTCTGTTGGCCGCGGGCGCTGTCCTTGCAGATGGCTTGGGCATGAAACCAATCTGGATGCGAGGTGGCGTAGGGGTGCGTCTCGTGCACATGGTTGGCCACCCAGTCCATCACCACGCGCATGCCCCGGTCGTGGGCCTCTGCGATGAGGGCGCGCAGCTCGGCGTCATCGCCAAAGTGCCCCTCGATGCTTCGGGCAGCGCTGGGCCAGTAGGCGTGGTAGCCGGCGTAGGTCTCGTCGCAGTCACCGGCCCAGCCGCCCGCGGCGTTGTCTTGCAGGTTGCTGAGCCAGAGGGTCTTGACGCCGAGGTCGTCTAAGTAGGGCAGCATGTTGCGCAGACCGGCGAGGTCGCCGCCCTGGTAGTCGCCGATGGGCAGCGTGGCGCCCTCGCTGCGGTCGTTGCTGGGGTCGCCGTTGGCCAGCCGGTCGAGGAAGGCGAAGTAGATGGGGCCGCTCATCCATTGGGCCCGGTCGGTGTCGGCGGCGCCCTGGTCGAGCCACAGCGGCACGTAGAGGGGCGCGCTCTGTCGGCCGGCGGCGTCGATGGCCACGGCGCGCAGGCTGTGGCGGGGGCCCGTCAGCCCGCTGAGCGAGAGGGTGGCGCGGCCGCCGCTGAGCTGCGCGCTGATGGGCTCATCGTCGAGGGTGACCTGCAGCTCAGTGATCTCGTCGGCACCAGCCGTGCCCGAGAGCTCGAGCTGCACCGCGCCGCTGGCCGCCCCGCTGCGATCCACGGCCTGCAAGGCCACGGCCGGCAGGGCACAGTCGCTGACCACCACGAGGCTCTGGCAGGTGGACGTGGCCCCCGGCGCGCAGCTGTGCTGCCAGCCGTTGTCCCAGGGCTCCTTGTAGCCGTCCTCGCAGTGCACAAAGTCGGCGGCGGGGTCGCAGAAGCTCACCTCGGCGTCGGCCACCGACCAGTCGAGGATCGCCACCAGATCATAAGGATGGGGCCCTGGGGCCAGCTCGACCTGCCCCTCCCACTCGCCCGGCGCGACCTCGGTGAGCGGGCTCTCGCGCCCGTCCCAGCCGTTCCAGGCGCCGGCCACGCCGAGCCCGTCGATGGGATCGGCCTCGGCGGGGTGGCTGTAGCGAAAGGTGGTCGCGCAGCGGGCCGACCCGGTGTCATCGGCCTGCTGGGCGTTGTTCTTTGCGTCGCCAGCGCAGGCGCTGAGCAGGGCGAAGGCCGCGAACAATCGAGCGGCGGGGCGTGGCGGCATGCTTCACCTCGGGGTCGCCTCCTGTAGCCCGCTGCACCGCGCTTGCCGGGGCCGCGCCTCCGAGGCGGGCGCGCGATAGGCTCTGACCTCGGAGGTCTCCATGCCCTGCTCCTCGTCGTCCGCCGCGGCCCGCGGCCCGCTGCTGCTCCTGCTGCCCCTGCTGGTGGCCTGTGGGGGCGGCGAAGCCGAGAAGGCCGACGACAGCGCCGCTCCCGCGCCATCGGACCGCGCTGCCGGCGACCGCACGCCCTTGTCCGCGGCCTGCGACGGCGCCGACGCCGAGCGCTGCTTGCTGCCCTGGCCCTCGAACACCTTCACGGTCGTGGACGAAAATACCGCCACTGGGCTGCGGATCAACGTGCAGGACACCGAGCTGCCCGGCACTCGGGCCGACGACGCCACCCTGCTGCGGCAGGCCGATGGCTTCTCCCGCCTCACGCAGGTGGCCACGATGTTCGGCGGCGGCGTTGATGAGGCCTTCTTGGGCGGCTTGCCCCATGGAAGCTACCTCGAAGATGCGCCGCTGCGCGTCATCAACGTCACGCCCGGCCACCCCAACGAGGGCCAGAGCGCCCCGATGTGGATGGAGGTGGTGCAGGACGACCGGGTCAACAACACCGATCTGCTCGTGGCCTACCCCCTGGTGCCCTTCGACGAGAACGCCGACTACCTCGTGTATATCACCGACGACCTCGTGGATGAGGCGGGGCAGCCCCACGTCGCCGATCGCTGGGCGCGGGTCTCGCTCGGCCTCGACGCGCCCGCGGGCGAGGAGGAGCTGGCCCTGGCCGCCTACCACGCGCCCAGCCGCGCCCGGCTGACCGAGCTGGGCGTCGATCTGGAGCGTGTGGTGCGGGTGTGGGACTTCACCACCCGCAGCAACGAGACGACCTACCGCCGCCTCGACGCCATGATGGCCCAGGCCGACGCCAGCCTCGGCGACGTCACCGTCACCATCGACGCTTTTGTGCCGCGCAGCGACCCGGGCCTCGCAGGCATCGTGGTCGGCAGCCTCAGCGGCGTGCCCAACTTCCTCAACGAAGAGAACCGCTTCGTCTACGACGAGAATGGCCTGCCGGTGCAGCAAGGCACCCATGAGGCCAAGTTCCGCGTGGCGGTGCCGAGCGTCGGCTTCGGCGGCGGCGCCGGCGACTACCGGGTGGCGCTCTACGGCCACGGCACCGGCGGCAGCGTGGCGGACGACGCCTTTGACGCCGACATCGCCAGCTTGGGCGTGGCCAAGGTCAACCTCGAGTTCCTCGGCTGGACCGGCGACGACCTCATCTTCACCCTGCGGGACCTGCTCACGCTGATGCGCGGCAGCGAGCAGAGCACGAGCCAGCTGTTGCAGGCCGTGGTCGATGGGCGGGCCATCCTCGGCGCGCTCAACGGGCCGCTCGGCGAGGCGCTGCGGGCCGAGCAGATCGCTGGGGAGCCCAACCCCGAGGCCGGCCGCGGCCCCGACCTGACCGATCCGGCCTGGGTGGGCGGCTCGCTCGGCGGCACGATGGGCGCGATCATCGGCTCGGCCTACCCGGAGATCAAGTACGGCGTGCTCAACGTGCCCGCGGGCGGCTGGATGCACTTCGTCGCCGACTCCCTCATGTACGACACCGCGCTGCGGGGCTTTTTGGTGGAGTCCTATGGCTCCGAGATCGACGCCCGCTACGCGATGACGCTGGTGCAGGGCTGCTGGGACGACGTCGATGGCGCCGCGTGGGCCGACCGTGCGAAGGCCGACGGCGACGCCTTTTTGATGCAGCAGAGCATCGGCGATCCAGTCGTCCCCAACCAAGCCACCAACATCCTGGCCAACGCCATGGGCGCGAGCACCGTCGGGCCGATGATCTCGCCGGTC
>CANHON010000348.1 GCA_947462115.1 Deltaproteobacteria bacterium
CCAAAGCGCCAGTCGGGCACCGCCGCGAGCAGGCCGTGGGTGGGCCGAAACAGGGCGCCGGCCAAGTGCAGCGCGCTGGTGTCCGAGCTCACAATAACGTCCAGCTCGCTCATCACGGCGGCGGTGTCGCAGAAGGCCCCGGTGTGCTCGTCGAGCTCGGGCCCGAGGTCGAGCAGGGGGAGCTCCGCCGGCCACGCCGCGCGCTGCTCCAAGCCGTGCACCTTCTGCAGCGACAGGAGCTGGAGGGAGGGGTCGCGGGCGAGGCGCTGGAAGTGGCGCAAGGGCACCGAGCGCTCCGCGTCCCCGGCGTAGGCGGGGTTGCCCTGGTAGACGAGGCCGACGAGGCGGGCCCCCGGGCGGCGCAGCGCGGCGAGGCGCTCGGCCCAGCGCTGCTTCAAGGCCGGCTCCGGCTGGATCCAGGCCGCGGCTTGGGCGCGCGCGGCGGGCTCGAACAAGCCGAGGCGAAGCGGCAAGGACAGCAGCGGGCACCAGCAGTAGCCCTCGGGCAGGCCCGCCGGCAGGGCCGGGCTCAGCGCGAGGAGCTCCGCGTCTTGGCCCGCCAGCAGGCGCATCAGGGGCGGCTGGACCGCCAAGAAGGGGCGCGCGCCGCCGGTGCGCTCGGCGAGGTGCCGGAGCAGGTAGAGGTGCTGAAGGGTGTCGCCGAGGCCTTGTTCAGCGACGATCACCAGCGGACGGCCGCGGAGGGGCTCGCCGCGCCACAGCGGGCCCGGCAGCGGCCGGAGGCTGAACTTCGGCAGCTGGAGCCGCGCCTCGTAGCGCTCCAGGCCCTCCCGCTCCTCGCCGGCCATGCGGAGGGCGAGGGCGAGGTTCCAGTCGGCCTCCACCTGCAGGGCGCTGCGGGGGGCGGCCCGCGCGAGGCCCTCCCGAAGGGCGGCGATGCTCGCTGGCAGGGCGCCGATGCCCCGGAGCGCCAAGCCCAGATTGACTTGCAGCGAAGCGTTCTCGGGCTCCACCTGCAGCGCCCGCTGGAGCAGGACCAGGGCCTCGCCCGCGGCACCGCGGGTCAACAAGGCGCGCGCCTTCCGGCTCAACAGCTCCACCGAGGCGGGGTGAAGGCGCAGCCCCAGCTCCAGGGCCTCCGCGGACCGGTCCGGGCGGGCGTCCGCCAGCCAGAGGTCGGCGAGCAGCGCCCAGGCGCCGGGGAGCTCGGGACGCTGCTCCACGAGCCGAAGTGCGGGTGTGAGGCCATCTTTGGGGCGCGGCCCCGCGAGGATCGACCGCAGGGCCTTCAGCTCATCCATCCCGGCCCCCCGCGCCACGCCGACCCCGGCGCCGCCCCGGCCTAATGCGCGCGGCGCCCCCAAGCAGCGGGCAGGGGCCCCCCATCGGTTAGTGCGCGCCGGGAGGTGCGATGGGCGCACACGACACGCTGCGCGGCCGCTACCTCGCCCCCGCCGCCGGCCTGCGCTGGGGCCCCCGGCACGCCCGCCGGCTGCTGTCGGTGGCGGGCTCTGCCTGCGCCGCCGGCCCCGTCGCCTCCAGCTTGCCGGCCGCCGTCAACATCGACGTGTCCGACGCCTGCAACCTCGCCTGCCGGGTCTGCTCCCGCGAGCTGGGCTACGATCGCCGCCAGCGCGCCTTTTTCCCCCTCGCGGACTTCGAGCGCCTCGTGGCCGAGCTGCGGCCGGCCTACCTGCTGCTCAGCGGCTACGGCGAGCCCTTGCTGCACCGGGCGCTGCCCGCGCTGGTTGCGGCCGGCGCGGCCACCGGGGCCCAGGTCGCGCTGGTCACCAACGGCACCCTGCTCGACGCCGACCGCGGGGCCGCCCTCCGCGGGGCCGGCCTCGCCCGGCTCAAGGTGAGCCTCGACGCCGCCCGTCCCGAGCCCTTCGCCAAGATGCGGGAAGGTGGCGATCTGGACGTCATCCTCGACAATGTGCGGGCTTTTGTGGCCGCGCCGGGCCCCACCCAGGTCGAGGTGCAGATGGTGCTCAGCCAGGACAACCTCGACGAGCTGCTCCCCATGCTGGCCCTGTGCGCCGGGCTCGGGCTGCAGCCCAATTTCTTGGGCATGTTCACCTACGGCGGCCAGCCGGGCTTCGTGGAGCGGGCGCTGCCGGGCCCCGATCCCGCGGTGCTCTCCGCATTGGAGGCCGGGGTGGCCGAGGCAGAGGCGCGGGGCATGCGCCGCAGCGAGGGCGCCCTCCGCCAGATCATCCGCGGCCTCGATCCCTCGGTCTCGCGGGCTCCCTGCTATATGCCCTGGTACCAAGTGACCATCAGCACCGACGGCGAGGTCTACGCCTGCTGCCACCACTCCGTCGGCGGAAATAGCCTCGGGAACGCCGTCCAGCACGGCTTCGCCGCCGTTTGGAACGGCGAGGCCGCCCAGGGCTTTCGGGCCCGGCTGCGGGCCGACCGGCGCGCGGACCCGGTCTGCGCGGCCTGCCGGCACGATGATTCCCCGCTGGAGCCATTTCTGGCGGCGGGCCGGCGCCTGCCCGCCGGGCTCTGGTAAGGTCGGACCATGTGGATTTGGACGCTCCTCGCTTGCACCGCCGGTCCGGCCGCGCCCAAGGGCGGCGGGGCCGGGGCGTCGGCCGAGGACAGCGGCCCGGTCCCTACCGGCGACGAAGGCGCGGGGGGCGCGGACGGCGGCCAAGACACCGATGGGCACGCCAACCCCGAGGCCGCGCGCCTCAGCCCCGCCGAGGTCACGGCCGGCGGCGCGGTGGCCCTCGAGGCCCTCTACGCCACCGACCCGCGGCACGCCCAAGCCCGCTACGAGGCCCTGCGCGCCACCGGAGATCCGGCCTGCCCGGCCAACAGCGGGGCCTACGCCGGCCAGTTCTACTGGGAGGGCGCCTGCACCGCCGCCTCGGGCGCGGCCTTCGACGGCTGGGCCCTCTCGGCTTGGCACGCCGACCTGCTCGCCCCCGAGGAGGGCCGCCGCTACGACGCCATCGCCTGGTACTACGGCATGGCCCGCGTGACCGACGCCGAGGGGCACCTTTTCGAGGGCTGGGGCAGCAACAGCCTGCAGGTCTGGACCAGCCTCGACGGCGGGCGACGCGGCGTGAGCGCCGCCGTGGGTGGTCTTTTCGCGTGGGATGGCGAAGATCCGGGCTGGCTCGGCACCGACGCCGACCAAGGATGGGAGCTGCAGATCGAGCGGGACCGCGACGGGGCCCAGCGCCTGTACGCCAACGGCGGGATCGGCCTGCTGGAGGGCACCTTCGACGCCTTCGCCATGGACGAGCTGCGCCTCGATGAGCCGGCCGGGGGCTGCGCGCTGGAGCCGACGGGCCCGCTCCACCTGCGCGAGGCCGCGACCGGCCGCTGGTACACCCTGCGCTTCGACGCCGCCGACTGCGACGGCTGCGGCGCCCTGTCGATCCGCGAAGATGGCGTAGAGCAAGGGATCGGCGAGTCCTGCCTGCCCTGGGGCCCCCTCCTGAGCTGGGAGCTCGACCCATGGTCCGGCTGAGCGCAGGCCGGGCGGCGCGCCTCGGGCTGGCCCTGCTCAGCGTCGGCTGCGCGGGGCCCGTCGACAAATCCCCGGCGTCGGGCCCCGACACCGCCGAGCCGGTCCTCCCCGACGACGGCGCCGCGCGCCTCGCCCGCGCCAGCCTCGACCTGCGGGGCCACCGACCGAGCCCCGCCGAGCTCGCCGCCGCCGCGGACGGGGCCGAGGCCGACCGGCAGATCGCCGCGTGGCTGGAAGACGCCGCCCTGGGCGCCCGGGTGGCGGCGCTCTGGGCCCCGACCTGGGGCACGGCGGCCGACCAGTACCTCGTGGCCGCCGACCAATTCGGCCCCTACGAGGAGGCGGCGCTCATGGCCAGCCTCGGCCAGCAGCCCACTCGCTTGATCCAGCGGCTCGTCGAAGATGGCCTGCCCTGGTCCACCTTCGCCACGGCGGAGTGGACGGTGGTGGACGAGCTGCTGCTCGACCTGCTCCCGGTGGAGGCCGAAGACGAGCCCGCCCGCGACGGCTGGGTGCGCGCCCGCTGGACCGACGGCCGCCCGCCGCTGGGCGCCTTCGGCAGCCCCGGCTTCTACCTGCGGACCACCAGCACCGAGTTCAACGCCCAGCGCAGCCGGGCCAACGCCATCAGCCGGATCGCCCTCTGCGACGACTTTCTCGACCGGGACGTGCCGCTGGGCACCGGCGCCACCATCCTCGACCAAGAGGCGGCGATCAACGCCATGCGCGACGATCCCGGCTGCCAGGCCTGCCACGACGCCCTCGACCCGGTGGCGGCCCACCTCTGGGGCTTTCACCAGATGTTCGACGGCAGCCCGAGCGAGTACCTGCGCTACCACGCCGAGCGCGAGTTCTTCTGGCAGACCTGGGGCGGCGGGGTCGGGCCCAGTTTTGAGGGCCAGCCCAGCGACGCAGCGGCCGACCTCGGCCCGGCATTGGCGTCCTCTGGCCGCTTCTCGCGCTGCGCCGCCAGCCAGACCCGCGCCCTGCTCCTGCTCGACCCCGCGGCGGCCGCCGAGGCCGAGGGCACCGACGCGGCCCTCGCCGCCTACACCGACAGCGGCGGTGATCTGCGCGCGGTCATCGCCTCGGTGCTCCAAGACCCGGCCTACCGCGGGGTGGGCCAGGCGTCGGCCGGGGGCGCGGGCCGGCGCCTGCTCACCGGCGAGCGCATGGAGCGGGCCCTGAGCGCCCTGGTGGACGTCCACTTCACCATCGACGGCTGGGGGCTGAGCGACAACGACCGGGCAGGCTTGCGCACCCTCGCCGGCCCGGCCGATCTGCACAGCCTCGCCGCCGGATCACCCACCCCCTCGCCCACCCAGGTGCTCGTGCAGGGGGCCTTGGCCGAGGCGGTGGCCGGCCTCGCCATCGGGCCCAGCCTGCCGGGTGGCCTCTTTGAGATTGGCGACCTGGAGGCCGATCTGGACGATGACGCCTGGGCTGCCCGCCACGCCGAGCTGAGCCTGCGGGCCCTCTCCCGCCCGCCCGCGCCGGGCGAATTGGCGGCCGACCGGGCCCTCTACGCCGCCGCCCGCGCCGCCGGGGCCTCGCCGGCCGAGGCCTGGCAGGCCGTGCTCAC
>CANHON010000349.1 GCA_947462115.1 Deltaproteobacteria bacterium
CGATGCTCTCGACCACGCCGCCGAAAAACCGGCCGGGATGACCAAAAGCATCGTAGACCCACAGCTTCACCGGGAGCTCGGACAGCGGCTCCGCGAGGCACAGCTCCCCATGCCCGAGCACGGACCGAAAAGTCCAGAGCAACAGCAGGACCAGCACTCCGGCCGTGGCCCCGGGGGTCGATGACCGCGCGCGCAGCGCGTCCCAGCTCATGGGGCGGCTGCGCCAGCGGAGACCGACGGCGAAACCGGCGGCGAGACCAACGGGGCGCCCGACGCGGCGACCGACGGCGAGACCAGCAGCGTGGCGGGCTGCGTGGCGGGGAGGGCGGCGGCGAGGGCGTCCCAGTCTCGGCGCTCTCCGACCGCCGCGCTCAAGGCGCCTCGGGCGAGCAGTCCGGCCGACACCCGCTCCGGCCCCAGCACCGCGGCGAGCTCGGTGGCCAGCCCCTCCACGCGAAGCCGATGGATGCGGGCCGCTTCCCGCAGGGCCGGGGCCTCGGGGCTGGGCGGCCGGGCGGTCGGGCGGGCGGGCGGCGCCGGGGGGCCGAGGCTCAGATCGCCGAGGGCTGCCACCCGGGTGAGCGGGGGCGCCAAGGGCAGCAGGAGGCGCGCGGGCGGAGGCGCGGTGGCGCGGAGGCTCAGCCCCAGCAGGGCAGCGGAGAGCCCGAGCCGAACCGAGGCGAAAATGACGTCGCTGGCAGTCACTTCAGCCCCTGTTTCAGCGCGTCGTAGTAGACCGCCTCGGTGCCCTCGACGCTGACCTGGTCGCGCTCCGCTTGGATCACCGCGCGCTGGGCGGGGCTCAGCTCGGCGGCGAGCTCGACGGTCGCCGCGCCCAGCCGGCCCTCCGCCGCGGCGAGGCGGCGCTCGACCTCGAGCAAGGCGGCGCGCTCGGCGTCGGCCCGCTCCACCAAGGGCAGCAGCGCCGCGCGCTCTTCGGGGCTCAGGGGCGCGGTGCCGGGGGGCAGGGCCTCCGGCTGGCGCACCAGGGCCCAGCTCAGCCGGATGAGGTCTTCGATGGTGATGGGCTCGCCCATGAGCTCACCCCGGCTCTGCAAGCGGGCCACGTCGGCGCCCGGCGCCATCAGGCCGTCGAGCGGCTCGTTGGGCAGCAGCATCGGCACGAGCAGCACCCCACCCCGCTGCTCGCCTCGCACCAACAACACGGCCAGGGCGGCGATCAGGCAGAGCAGGGCCGCGATGTCGAGCCAGCGCGCCTTCATCGGAGCCCCCAGACCGCCCACAACAAGGCCTGGCCGGAGGCACCCAGCGCCTGTCGGGCCCGCCGCTGCTCGTCGCGCAGGGCGTCTACCTCTGCGCGTGCGGCCCGAGCAGCCTGCACCTTCGGCCCCAAAACGGCCCGCTGCGCGTCGCTGAGCGCGACGGAGGGCGCGGCGCTCTCGGCCAAGCGCCGAAGGCCGCGGGCCACGTCATCGGGGGTCATCTCGGCTTGAAAGGCCGGCTCCAGGCGGGGGTCGAAGCGGGGCGGGCTGCGCTGAGGCTCTGCCCCCATCAGCAGGGGGGCTTGACGGGCGGACGGCCCGAGCGCCGCCTGGGCGAGGGCGGCGGCCAGCAGCCCGACCGTGAACAATAGGGCGGAGGCTTGGGGTGGAGCGGGCGGGGACATCGAGCTCACGGGGGTTCAGCGCTGGGCGAGCGCCGTGTCTGCGAGGCGCACCGGCTGGAAGCCGCCCGCGCCCCAGATGTCGAGATAGCCCTTCCAGACGCCCTCGCACACCCCGAAAAGCTCGCATGCACCGCATGCCTCGGGGTGGCCCTTCAGATCGAACCTTTTGCGATCTTGCCAGTTGAACCGCGCCCGCTGCTCCCCCTCGTCGAAGAAGACCGCGCTGCTTTTGACGTGCTGGACCCACGACCCGTCGACGAAGGTCTTGCCCGGGGCCACCCGGTCGCCGCCGTCGCTGCGCACCGAACAGGCGGTGGACAGGTCGCGGTACTCGCCCATGGTGCGGCTGAGCAGCTCGGGGTCGCGGCGGAGGGGCGCCGGCAGCACGCACATCGGGAAGCCGCCGAAGGTGAACACCTTCTTGAAGTGGCGCTCCGCGAGCACGATGGCCTTGATCAGGTTGGGGACCACCTCAGCGTACCGGGGGGTCAGCGAGGCGTCGCCCTCGGCATAGCCCTCGGGGCGGATGTAGTTGGCCCGCAGGTCGTCCACGCCGATGGTCTCGTAGAAAAACTTGAGCATCTGCGGCAGGTGGGCGTGGTTCCAGCCGTTGAGCACGATGTTGACGCTGAGGCCGTCCGGCAAGACGGTTGGATCTGCGCGACGGCGCGCGACGAGGTAGCGGAGGGCCTCGCACTTCTTGTGGAAGTTGCCCGGCACCCGGGTGAGCTTGTCCTCCAGCTCAGCCGTGTGGCCGTGCATGGACACCGTGACCCGGGTGAGCCCCGCGTCGAGCAGCCGGTCGGTGAAGTGGGTCAGCCGCAGCTTGGTGGCGTTGGTGGCGATGGCCACGCGGCTGAACCCGATGGCCCGCGCGTGCGCCACGGCCTCGCCGATCTGGGGGTAGGTCGTGGGCTCGCCGCCCAAAAAGCCGACGCTGCGGTAGCCCTCGGCGGCCCAGCGGTCGAGCTCTGCCCGCATCTGGGGCCAGGGCATGTAGGCGCGGTCCTCGGCCTTGGGCAGCCCGTCGATGCAGAACACGCACCGGTTGTTGCAGGCCTTGCCGACGTTGATCTCGACGTTCTTTCGCAGGTCCCGCAGCGCGCTCACGGGCTGGTTGTTGGGCCGCGCTTCGATCAGCCCCGGCACCGCCGGCTGAGCGGCCCCGGCCGACCGCGGGAGACCGAGGGGCGGGTCGCTCGGAGCGACGGGAGGGACGGGCGCTGCGCGGACGGTGCTCATGGCGGGGAGCATACCGCAGGGGGCTGGGCTCGCCATCCTGGCGCTTCACCGGCCCGGAGCGACCGGGCCACCTCGCCTCCGCGGTCCCGATGACAAAGCTTGACGCCCCCCTGCCCCCTTGGACACAATAAGCGCGCTCCCAGCGTCGATCCCCGTGGATGGCGCCCCACGCTCAAGCCCACCGAGGCCGCCATGCTTCGCACGCTGCATACCGACGGCCCGCACGTCATGCGGCGCCACCTGCGCTTCGCCCAGTGGCGCGGCGACGGGCTCGTGGCCTTCAACGCCGACCGCCCCGAGCACAAGACGGGCCTGCTCGACGGTCACCCCCACAGCGACCGCTTCGCCCTGATGGCCACCCTCGCCCGCTTCTTGCCCGATGTCGGCGTCGAGGTCGATGGCGAGCGGGTGCGGGGGCACCTCGGTCGGCCAGACCCGGAGAACGGCCGCACGCCCTTCCACGGCGCTGCACCCCTGGTGCCGCCCACGCGGCCGCACGCCTACCTGCGCTGGGAGGTGGCCGGGCAGGCCTACCTCGCGGAGTGCGCCATCCGCACCGACCGCCACGGCGGCTGGCTGCTCGACCTGCCCCGCGCGGTGGAGGGCTCGGACCGGCGCTTGCTCCCGCGGTGGGAGCTGGGCCCCGGCTGGCGTTTTGAGCCCGCGCCCGCCGCGCCCGCCGGCCTGCGCGACCCCATGGCCGTCGTCGACCTGTCCCCCGTCGGGGCCTCCTTGCACCTGGAGTCGCGGGAGGTGCCCGACACCTTCCTCGGGCAGCACTTCGCCGGCACGCTGCTCGCCCCTGCCGGCGAGGGCCTTCGCCTCCGGCTGGACGTGCGGCGCGCTGTTTTGCACCCATCCGCCACCGGGATCTTGCTCGGCGTGGCCTTCCTCGGCGTCGGCTTTGAGCAGACCGCGCGCATCGTCGATTGGCTGCCCATGCACCTGCCGGAGCCCCACGACGCCGGCCCGGCCGGTCATTCCCACGGCGGCCATGCCCACGGCCACCACCCGGAGGGGGACGGCCATCCCGGCCAGGCCGCGCCGACCATCCTGCTCGACGGGCTCGACGGGCTCGACGGGCTCGACGGGCACCCTGGGAGCGCGAGCGGTCGTCGCTAAACGCTCGGCTCCCCCATGGGCTGCAGCGCGTCGGTGGGCCACAGCTCGACATAGCGGTCGTAGACGCCCATGCAGAGGCCCTTTCGGGCGCAGCCGCCGCAGGCCGCCACGTGCTGCCGCCGCCGATCCGGCGCCCAGGAGTAGATGCCAGCGAAGTGCACGGCGCTTTGGCTCGACTGCCACTCCACCGTGACCCGCGGGTCCCAGTGCAGGTCGTTGCTGAGCGCCGCGTGCCGGCCGAGCAAGCACATCGGCACGCCAAAGAAGCGCACTGCGGCCCCTTTGACGCGCTCAGCCACCTGCGGCAGCACCCGCGCCAGCACCTCGAGGGGCACCGCGAGGCGCTCGTAGGCCCCGAAGGCCGCGCCCTCGGGGGTGGTGTTGCTGATCACCATGAGCTGAACGCCCATCCCGTCGAGCATCCCAGCGGTGTCTGGCGCGCGCTCGATGTTGGGCTGACACAGCACCGTGTTCGAGAACAGCCCGAAGCCCGGCTTCAGGCGACGGGCGAGCCGCAGCGCCTCGGTCACCCGCTCGAAGCTCCCAGGCCGACCGGCCACGGCGTCGTGGGTCTCGGCGTCGGGCCCGTGGACGCTGAAGAGCGCCTCGTCGAGGAAGGGCAAGGCCGCCGCTGCGAAGTCCGGCCGGCAGAGCATGGTGCCGATGGTCCCGACGCTGGTGCGCATGCCGAGCTTCTTGGCGAGCTGCAGCACCTCGATGAAGCGCGGGTGGATGGTCGGCTCCCCGCCGGTGAGGTGCACCGCCCGCACGCCGCGCGCCGCGTGCGCCCGCAGGGTGGCGGCCACCCGACCCCAGGTGACGGGAAAGCCCTTGTAGCGGCTCATCCGAGCGTCTTCGGAGCAGAACTGGCAGCGCTCGGGGCAGTGGTAGGTGAGGTGGAGCTCCAGGCGCTCCATCGCCTGACCCTGGGGGCCGATCCAGGGCTGAACCGCCGCATCCAGGCCCACTTCGGAGACCTGGGTGGCGCTCGCCACGAAGCCTGGCTCCGCGGCGCCCGGGGGCTGGCG
>CANHON010000350.1 GCA_947462115.1 Deltaproteobacteria bacterium
AGATGTCCAAGCCAAGGCCTTTGAGCAGCTCTACCGCGAGCTGCGGCAGTACAAGGACGACTTCGTCTACCAGTCGGAGAAGCCGCTGCTGCTCGACCTGCTGCTGTTCTACGACAGCCTCACCTGGTTTCAGACCGCGCTCATCCGGCGCGAGATGAGCCCCGAGGTCGTCGCCGACAGCTTCCAGTACTTGATCGACGAGCTGCTCGAGGTCCTGTACCGGCGCGATGTCGTCATGACCGAGTCGAGCGAGACCTTCGACCGCGAGCGCCAGAAGGCCATCAAAGTCGTGCAGACCGCTGATCCCAAAGCCGACTACCGAGTGGAGCAGGTGCTCAAGCGCGGCTTCGCCCGGGGCAGCCGCAGCCTGCGGCCCGAGGAGATCGTGCTGGCGCGCTACCGGGCGGAGGCCACACCGGAGGGCAACCCTGGGGGGTCTGGCAATGAGTAACCCCGCCGAGAACGACGTGGTGCTCGGCATTGACCTCGGCACCACCTTCTCGGCCATGGCCGTGGTCGATCGGTACGGCCGGCCGGTCATGGTCATGAACTCCGAGGGGCAGCCGACCACCGCCTCGGTCATCCACTTTTACGACCGGGACGCCTGCGTGGTGGGCGACGAGGCCACCAAGATGGTGGTGGTCGACCCCACCAACGTGGTGCGGTTCATCAAGCGCAACATGGGCGAGCCGGACTTCACCCTGGAGTTCTTCGGGCGCAGCTACAGCCCGCAGGAGCTCTCGGCCATCATCCTGAAAAAGCTCAAGGATGACGCCGAGGAGGCGCTGGGCTTCCCGGTGACCGACGCGGTCATCACGGTGCCGGCCTACTTCAACTCCTCGCGCCGGGCCGCGACCGCCGAGGCGGGGGCCATCGCCGGCCTCAACGTGCTGAGCATCATCAACGAGCCCACCGCCGCCGCCATCGCCTACGGCCTCGACCGCATCGGCGGCACCCGCCGCATCCTCGTCTTTGACCTCGGCGGCGGCACCTTCGACGTGACGCTCATGGAGATGCGGGGGGTGAGCTTCCGCACGCTGGCCTCCGACGGCAACGCCGAGCTGGGCGGCAAAGACTGGGACGACCGGCTGCTCAACTTCGTGGCCGAGCAGTTCAACGAGCGCTTCGGCCTGGACCCGCGCGACGACCCCCAGCCCTTCCAAGAGCTGTACGAGCGCTGCCTGCACGCCAAGATCTCGCTCTCCACCAAGCCCAAGGCGGTCATCCCGGTGAGCTACCGCGGCCACCGCATGGTCGCGAACGTGAGCCGGGAGGAGTTTGAGGGCCTGACCGCCGATCTGGTCGAGCAGTGCGCCGTGACCACCCAGCTCGTGCTCGAGAAGACCGGCATGGGCTGGTCCGACGTGGACGAGGTGCTGCTGGTCGGCGGATCGACGCGCATGCCGATGATCCGGGCGATGCTCGACAAGCTGGCCGGCCGTCGGGTGCAGTCCGCGAACATCAACCCCGACGAGTGCGTGGCCCTGGGCGCGGCCCTCGCCGGCGTGCTCCGGCACCGCCCCGACCACCCTGCCCTCGCCAGCCAGCGGGCGGCCCTGGCCCGGCGCGCCAAAGACGGCGGCCGCAGCGTCGAGGCCGAGCCCGAGGCGCCGCTCGCGCCCGCCCAGACCGCCTACATCGGCCTGCCGCCGGTCAAGGTGACCGACGTCACCAGCCACCCCCTCGGCATGATCGTGCTCGACCGGCAGATGAACGAGCGGGTCTTCCCCCTCGTGCCCGAGGCGACCCCCGTCCCCTGCGAGAAGTCCGGGCGCTTCGCCTACGCCTATGACGGCATGACCGCCGTTCGGGTCGAGGTCACCGAAGGGCACGGCCGCACGCGGGAAGAGGTGAAGGTCATCGGTGACGTTGTTTTGGAGGACCTGCCTCCCCGGCCGCGCGGCACGCCCATCCAGGTCATCTACCGCTACGGGCTCAACCAGATCTTGGAGATCGACATCCTCGACCCGGATCGACCCGGACATGTGCGCCGCGCGCGGATCGACCTGCGCGGCAGCCTCACCGGGCCCGATCTCGAGGCCGCCCGGAAGCGGGTGGCCGCCTTCCAGGTCAGCTAAGCCCCGCCCCTTTGAATTTGGCCGGCCGTCCGGCGACCGCACCCGCCGTGCACGCGCCCTCCGCGTCGCGGCGGTGCCCTGAGGAGAGCCCAGGTGGACCCCCGGGACTTCGACGAAATCGAGCGCTTCCTCACCTCGGTGGGGAAGGCCACGCTCTTTGAGCACCTCGCCCTCGCGGAGACGGCCTCGGCGGAGGAGGTCGAGGCCGCGCTGGCGAAGCGCCGCGCGTGGGCGCAAGGGCAGCAGTCGAACCCGAAGTTCCGCACCGAGGCGATCTGGACCATCAAGAACATGGGCCTGCTCAAGCGGGCCCTGCTCCAAGAGCGCGGCGGCTACCTCGAGGCCCTGCTTCAGCGCGAACAAGGCCGTAAGGTCCTGATCCTCAAGCAGTACATCCTCGGCACCCTGTCGAGCGGTCGGCTGAGCCGCCGGGACGAGGCCGGGGTGCTGCAGCAGGCGCGGGCGCTCGGGCTGCCCGACGCGGTGGCCCAGCGGACGCTGGAGGAGCTGGTGGCGCAGTCGGGCGCCCAGACCGAGCGAGAGCAAGGCGCGGAGGCCTTTGTCGACCACTACCGCGCGCTCGGGGTGAGCCCCAACGCCGACTACAACGAGCTCTACACCGCCTACCGGCGCCGGCTGGAGCAGCTCCGCCACACGCTGGACCGGCAGCTCGCCGAAGAGCAGCGCGAGGCGCTCGAGGAGAGCTGGCGGGCCTTGTCGGACCCCGGCGCCCGCGAGGCCTTCGATCAAGCGCTGCGGGCCCGCCGGGGCGCGCAGGTCGAGCGGCCGCCCGTCGGTCTGCCCGCAGCGGCCGGACCGGGCCCCATCGAGCGACCGCCCAGCCCGCCGGCGCCGGAGCCCCCGCCGGTGGTCGAGCCGGCCGGCCCGCCCAAGCTCACCCTCGCCGAGCCCCCCAAGCGCCCCGCCGCCGAGGCCCCCAAGCTGAGCCTCGCCGAGCCCGTGGCCGCTGAGCCGGAGCCGCGCGCCCGACCGCCCGAGCCCCCGCCGCAAGAGCCCCGCGGGACGCCCCCGAGCCGGCTCGTGATGGAGCCCGCGGGCGTTCTTCAGCTCACGGTGGGCGCGAAGCCGCAGACCGTCGAGGTGCGGGTGCGGCGCCAAGGCGAGCCGCCAGCCCCGGCCAAGGTGTGGGTGGAGCGGGACTGGGTCAGCGTGGAGCCCCGGCAGCTCAGCCCCACCCTCGACGAGCAGGTGCTGCGCCTGACCGTGCACCCCGACAAGATGGATCGGGCCCACGCCGTCGCGCTGATCACCGTGCTGGCCGAGCTGACCGGACAGCGGACCACGCTGACGCTGGAGGTGACCCGCGCGACCCGCTGGTGGCCCCGGGCGCTGGCGGCGGCGGTGCTCCTCGTGGGCCTCGTCGGCGGCGGGCTCGCCCTGTGGCCCGTGCTGGCCCCGGACCCGGCTCCGACAGGGCCGAGCAGCGGCACCCTGGTGGTGCAGGTCGACCCGCCCGCGGGTGAGATCATCGTCAACGGCGAGATCCTGAGCACCAACGGCAGCCTGGAGCTGAGCGAGGGGCTGACGGGCCCGCCGGTCACGGTGGCGGTCCAGCTCGACGGCTTTGAGGGGCACCGCGAGGTGGTCCAGGTCCCCCGCGGCGAGCGGGTGGAGCTGCGCCCGAGCCTCAAGCTCATCGACCGGATGGACCTCGTGGTGCCGATCGACGAGCCGCCGGGCCCCATCGACGAGGCCAAGGCGCGCGCCGCCCTCGACGCCACCGCCCCGGCCGCCGCGGCCTGCCTCGCGCGGTTTGGGCCGGGCTCCCCTGGCGACGACATCGAGCTGACGGCCACCTTGATCTCCACGCACGATGGCTGGATCCGCCGCGTGCAGTTTCAGCAGCCCAAGCTGGACCGCGACCCGCTGCGGGGCTGTCTGCGCCGGGTCGTTCGGGCCACCCGCCTGCCCTTCGTCACCGGCTACGGCTCCACCACCTACACGTGGCGCGCCAAAAAGGACGCCAAACCATGAGCATCGACCCGCGGAGCGCGCGGCTCCACGCCCGCGCCCGCCAGCTGCGGCCCGATCGGCCCTTCGATCCCTCGCCCTTCACCCTCGACAGCTTGGGCGGGGCCGGCTCGGTCCTGGCGGACCGCCTGCGCGAGGCGGAGGCGCTCGACGCCGATGCGGGCCACGGGGCCCCGATCGACGGGGAGGCCGAGGGGTCCGCTGAACCGGACGCCGCCGACGCCGCCGAGGCGTGGATCGACGAGCTGCTGGACGAGGCCGAAGACGCCCTGGACAACGACCAGCCGCTGATGGCCCTGCGGGCCTGCGACCACGTCGAGGCGATCCAGGGGCCCCACGCCGGCGCGCGCTTCGTTCGGGCCGAGGCCCGGCGCATGCTCGGCGACATGCGGGGCGCCGCCGCGGCCTACCGGGAGGCGGCCCTGCTGCGCCCGGAGCACGCCCTGAGCTGGGCCTCCTACGCCGTCGCCAGTTTTGAGCTGCTGGACATGGAGGAGGCGCACCGGGCCCAAGAGCGCTCGCTCCGGGAAGATCCCTCGGAGGCCCTCGGCTGGTGGGCGCTCGGGCTGCTGCTCCAGTGGGAGTCCGAGGACGAGGGCGCCGAGCGCGCCTTCTTGCACGCCGCCTGGCTCGATCCCGAGGGCTGCCCGGTGCCGCCGACCCTCGATGACCATGAGCTCGACGCCCTCATCGAGGGCGTGCTGATGGAGATGTCGCCGTCGATCCGCGCCTACCTCAAGAACGTCGCCATCGTCGTGGAGGACATGCCCGACGAGTCCGTGCTGCGCGGCGCGGACCCGCCGCTGTCGCCGCTGGAGATGCTCGGCGCCTTCTCCGGGCACTCCTTGCGCGAGCGCAGCCACGACGAGCCCTGGTCGAAGCTGC
>CANHON010000351.1 GCA_947462115.1 Deltaproteobacteria bacterium
GCTGGTTCAACCCACGGCGCCGACAACGGGCTCGGCAACCTGATCCTCGGCTACAACGCCGCCCCGGGCGCCCAGACCGGCTCCCACAACCTCGTGATCGGCGATGGCAGCGCCTTTGTGAGCAGCGGCGGCCTGCTGGTGGGCCAGGGCCACAGCGCCAGCGCCCCGGGCGTGGCCTTGCTCGGCGGCGGGTCGAGCCTGGCCAGCGCCGAGGGCGCGGTGGTGATCGGCGGCGAGGGCAACCTCGCGAGCGGTCGCCGCAGCGTGGCCGTGGGCGGCGCCGGCACGGTGGCGGCGGTCGAGCTCGGCGTGGCGCCGTAGGGTCGGCGGGGCCCTTCGTGGCGATGGGGTGGCCTTCGGCGTCCATTGCAGGGGCCTGCGCCTCGCGAATCGGTGGAGTATGGTGGCGCGCGAGCGGCCTGCCCGCCGAGCAGCGTCCCGCGGCCCCGATGCGCGTGACCGCCCGGCCCCACCCGATTTGAGGAGACACCCCCCATGAGCACCCTGCGCACCCTGAGCATCCTGTCTGTCGCCCTTTTGACCGCGTGCGGCGGCGCCATCAAGACCGACGTCGGCACCGACAGCGGCGAGGCCTTTGAGCCCGGGGACGGCGGCTCCGGCGACGGCGCGGCGGACGGCGGCGGGGCCGATGGCGCGGCGGACGGCGGGGCCGATGGCGCGGCGGACGGCGGCGCGGACGGCGCGGCGGACGGCGGGACCGATGGGGGCTCGGACGGCGGTTCGACGGGCGGCTCCGACGGCGGCAGCACCGGCGACCTCGACGGCGTGTACTCGGGCGGCTTCGTCGGCAGCTTCCGGTCCGACGACGGCTCGATCTCCGACACCTGCACCGGCTCCATCGTGGTGGACGTCAACACCGCGAGCAGCATCCCGATCCTGTCGAACGTGAGCTGCACCTGGGGCGGCCTGATGGCCACCTTGGACCCGGCGCCGGCCTTCAGCTTCGACGGCACCATCGGCTCGGACGGCAGCACGGTGGGCGGGGCCATCAACATCCCCACCGTCGCGCTGACCACCACCTGGTCGGGCACGATCAGCCCCACCACCGTCAGCGGCTCCTACACCGGCGCTGGCACCGCGCTCGGGCTGCTCGCCATCACCTTTGACGGCAACTTCACCGCCACCCGCTGAGCTTCGGCGACGCGCGGGGCCCGGGCGCTGGTCGCTCGGGCCTCTCCCTTTTCAACCCTGCGCGGCCCTCGGCCTGGGCGATCCAAGCCGAAAGGAAGATCTGCTTGAATCGATTGGGTGAATCGGTGAAAGACGCGTTGGAAGGCGCGGAGGGCGCTGGCCTGTGGGTCGGCGGTGAGGGCCTGGCGGTCTTCGCCGCGGCGCTCGGGTCGGTGGCCGCGGGCGCCGCGCGGGCCTTGCTCAGCGGGCCCGCCGACCCCGACGGCGACAGCATCGCCGCCTGCCTCGCCTTGGCCGACGCGCTGCGGGCCCTGGGCTGCGCCGAGGTGGTGGTCGCCGGACGCCCGGGCCACCGCTACGCCTGGATGCCCGGCGCCGAGGGCATGGTGCCCGACGAGGCCATCGGCGCGGACAGCGACCGCCCCTTCTCGCTCGCGGTGGTGCTGGACGGCGAGCGGGCGCGGCTGCACTCCGCCGTGCGCGCGGCCTTCGACGCCGCCCCGGTGCGGGTCCTCGTCGATCACCACCGGAGCAGCCAGCCGGACGGCTACCAGCTCGCCCTGGTGGCGCCGGAGTCGGCCAGCACCGCCGAGCTGGTCCTGCACCTGATGGACGCCTGGGGCCTCCCGCTCGGCCCGGCCGCGGCGGCCCAGCTCTACACCGGCCTGCTGTTCGACACCGGGGGCTTCCGCCACAGCAACACCCGGCCGGAGACCTTGCGGACCGCCGCCCGCCTGCTGGAGCAGGGCATTGATCACAACGCGATCAGCCTGCGGGTGCTCTACGAGCGCCGGGAGCCCGCGCTGCGCCTGCTCGCCCGGGCGCTCGGCACCGCCCGCCGCAGCGGGGAGGGCGGGGCGCTCGGCTGGGTGCGCTTCACGGACTTTGGCGCGCTGCACGCTGATTACAGCGATCTCGAGGGGGTGGTGGACCACCTGCTGCACATCGAGGGCGTCGAGCTGGCGGCCCTGTTCATCGAGCGGGCCCCCGGGCAGGTGCGCCTGAGCCTGCGCAGCCGGGCCCGGGTCGATGTGTCGGCCCTCGCCCGGACGCTCGATCCGCGCGGCGGCGGCCACCGGCGGGCGGCTGGCTGCGTGCGCGAAGGCCCGCTGGAGCAGGTCATCGCCGAGGTGGAGCCGGCGCTGCAGGCGGCGCTGCAGGCCGGCTGAGGGCCTGCTTAGCCTTCGAGGCCGCGGAAGTTGGGCTTGCGGCGCTCGAAGAAGGCGGTGAAGGCCTCGGCGGCCTCCGGCGTGCCCAGGCGCTCGAAGAACAGGGCGCCTTCGGCCCGCATCACGGCCTCGAGCTCGGCGCGGAGCGGGCGTCGGAGCAGGTCTTTGGTCAAGATGAGGCTGCCGAGCGGCTGATCGGCCACCCGCAGGGCCAAGGCCAGGGCGGCCTGCAGGGCCTCGCCCTCGGCCACGCAGCGGGCGGCGAGGCCGAGGCGGTGGGCCTCCGCACCCGTCAGGGTCTCGCTGAGGAGCAGCAGCTCGGCGGCTTTTTGGTGACCGACCAGCCGCGGCAGCAGCAGGCTCGCCCCGGCCTCGGGCACGAGCGCGAGGCTGACGAAGGGCATGCGGAGCTTGGCGCTCTCGGAGACCACCACCAGATCGCAGTGCAGCAGCAGGGTGGTGCCGACCCCCACCGCCGCGCCCTCGACCGCCGCCATCAGCGGCTTGGGGAAGGTGGCGATGGCGTGCAAGAACCGGATGACCGGGCTGTCGTCGTCCAGCGAGGGCGGCGCCTCTTGAAAGTCCAGCAGGTCGTTGCCCGAGGTGAAGTGCGGCCCCTCGCCGGTGATCACCACCACCCGGGCGGTCGGGTCGGCGGCGGCCTCGGCGAGGGCGTCGGCCATGGCCCCGTACATCTCGGCGGTGATGGCGTTGCGGCGGTCGGGGCGGTTGAGGCTGAGCAGCAGGACGCCGTCGCTGGGCGCGCCCGGCCGGCTGACGAGGAGCTGGGAGGAGGACATGGGCACCTCGGGCGGGCGGGGCCGCCGCGCAAAACATGCAGGTGGACGTGCAGGTGGACGTGCAGGTGGTCGTGCAAGCGGTCGTGCTGGACGCGGGCCGCGGCGGCCTTCAGCCGGCGGCGGGGCCGGGCTCTGGGGCCGGCGCGAGGCCCCGGGCCTGGAGCTCTTTGGGCCGCAGCACGTCAATCAGGCGCCACTTTCCTGGCAGCTTGGCGGGCACCAGCAGGGCGGCGGCGCAGGTGGGGAGGGTCTCGCGCGCGCCGCACAGGCGCTCGATCAGGTCCTCCCAGCCGGGGTTGTGGCCGATCACCCACAGCACGCCGCGCTCCGGTAGCCAGCCGTCGAGGGCCGCGGCGGTGGACTCGGCCTTGGCGTGGAACAGCTGATCGTCGAGGACGGCCTCAGGCAGGCCATGCTGGTGTTGGGGCAGGCGGCGGAGGCCGGCGGCGAGGCCCTCCCAGGTCTGCCAAGCGCGGACGGCGTCGCTGCTGCGGACCTGATCCGGCCCCCAGCCGAGCTTGCCGAGCACCTCGCCCATGCGCGGGCCGTCGCGGCGGCCCCGGGGCGCGAGCCCGCGGGCGTGATCGGGCTGGGTGGGGTCGTCCCAGGCGGACTTTCCGTGGCGGATCAAGACCAAGCCACGATCGCCAGGGCTGGGCGGGGCCTTCATTGTCGGCCGCCGGGACCTTCGGGGGCGGCGGCGTCGGCACGGTCGAGGGGCACACGGGCTCCAGGGAGCGGCGCTGGGGCGCCGCTGTGGCGCGCTTATCCTGTCTGGGGGGCGCGCTGGTGTTCATTCTGGGGCGATCCGCCGCGCCGCATCGGCTCGGCTCCCCGCGGCCTGGAGGGGTTAGGCGGCGGCGGTCGGGTGGCCCCTCCGGGCCCCGCCCCGCAGCGGAGCGATCATGGCCCTCTCTGAGCAGACCTCCTACCGGCTGCTGGGCGGCGGCGGCGTGCGGGGGGCCAGCGGTGGCCTCGATCGGGTGCTCCCCGCCGATCCTTCGCTGGACTTCTTCAACGCCGCGATGCGGCGCCACCGCGCCCCCGGCGATCTGGTCACCGATCCCGCCCTGCTGTGGTCGGCCGACCCGCGGGCCAGCGCCGCGCCCGGCCTGCTCCACCAGCTCGCCGGCGCGAGCGAAGAGCGCCTGACTGGCCTAACGGACCTTCTTTTGGTGCTGTCTGCCGAGGATGGCCTGCGCGCCGTCCGGGCCTATGGCGCGGGCTTCGAGGGCGAGATCGCGGCGATGCTGTCGGCCCGCTTCTCCCAGTGGACACGCCAGGTGGGCGTGGCGCGGCGGCGGCCCGAGCGCCCGCTGGGCCTTCGGCTGCTGATCGACGGCTCCGAGGCCATGGGCGGCGACCTCCTCGGCCTCGGTCCGGGCGAATTCGTCACCGGCCTGCTCCCCAACCTCTACGCCGGCCCGGCGGCGGGCGCGCGGCCGCTGCTCGCGGTGCACCTCAACCTGCCGGGGGTCTGGTCCGGCTACCGCGAGGTGGCGCGCCTTTTCGACGATCAGGACCTGCTCACCCTCGGGGCCCATTGGCTCGACAGCTTCGCCCACCCGGCCCTGCGCCGGCCGGCCCTCTACCGCCTGCGCTTTGACGAGCAGGACGGGCTGATGCACCTGCTGAGCCCCGATCTGGGCCCCGGCTGGCGGCTGCGGCGCCACGGCGAGGGGCCCACCGTCTACGCCATGCACGCCCCCGACGGCGAGGTGGTGGCCTGGATGGTGCTCGAGGTGCTGTCGCCGCTCAGCGCCGCCCCCGAGGCCCCCGCCGCGGTCGCCTCGGCCCCGGCGGCCGCCGCGCTCTCTGCCCGGGCCAC
>CANHON010000352.1 GCA_947462115.1 Deltaproteobacteria bacterium
GAGCACGACAGCGGCGAGGAGCGCCCAGCCCCCGGCGACCACGCGAAAGCCAGCCGAGGCGTTGACAAAGCCAGACACAGCCCACCCCCGGTTCGAAGCCCGCCCACGCCGGCAGGTGATAACCCCCGACTCCGCTCTGCACCCACCGCCCTGAGGCGCCCGTGAACGACATCGTAGCCCCGGACTCTGCCGTCCACATCTCCGTCATCAGCGGCACCAACCGCGCCGGCAGCCAGACCCTCCGCCTCAGCCAGCACATCGCCGGCCTCCTCCGTGGGCTGCCCGGCGTTCAGGCGTCGGTGATCGACCTTCAGGACCTGCCAGAGGGTCTTTTGGCGCCCACTGCCTACGCCACCAAGCCGCCGGGCTTCGCGGCCTTCTCCGACGCCGTGCTGCGCTCGGACGGGCTCCTCGTCGTCACGCCGGAGTACAACGGCGGCATGCCGGGTGTGCTCAAGGTCTTCATCGACCTGCTGCCCTTTCCCGTGGCCTTTGAGCGCCGGCCGGTCGCCTTCGTCGGCGTGTCGTCCGGCCGCTGGGGCGCGCTGCGGCCCGTCGAGCAGCTCCAGGGTGTGTTCGGCTACCGCAACGCCTTCATGTTCCCCGACCGCGTCTTCATCCCCGGGGTCGGCGGCGAGCTCGACGCCCAGGGCGCGCCCACCTCCCCGCTCATCGCCGGCCTGCTCAACAAACAAGCCGCTGATTTTAGCTCGTTCTGCCGACTCATCCGGCCGCTGCGCCCCGGCGCCTGAGCGCCCCGCCGGGCTTCAGTTTTGGCTCGGGCTGGCCTCCGGCGGGCGCACCCAAGCACGCTGCCACGAGGCGATGTGGGCCTGGACGGCGCAGCGGGTGACCTTGAACGAGGTCGCCGGATCGTAGGGCGGCTCGTCGGGCTCCGGCGTCGTCTGGGCAGCGGCCTGGGCGCCGTCCAGCAGGCAGAAGAACAGCGGCGTGACCAAAGCAACGGCCGCCACCCGAAGGTTGGGGTTGGGGACGAGCTGGTCGCGCCGGGCCTCGAGCATGTCCTCGATCGCCAGCAAGCTCGGCGCGAGGGTCCCGTAGAGCAGCACGCGGTGCAGCGCGCTCGTCGCGAGCCCCTCCACGAGCGCGACGCGCAGGTGGTCGCGGAGCGGACCGGCCACCGCCAGCTCAAGCTCCGCCATCAAGGCCGGGAGGGCCTCGGAGAAGGGCACGGGCAGCTCCGAGATCACCTGCTCCAGCGTGTCGGCCAGCTCCTCGCCGAGCACCTCGAGGAGCGCGTCGAGCAGACCATTCCGGTCCCCAAAATAATGTCGGAGCGTGGACACGCTCACGCCCGAGGCCACCGCGAGATCGCGGAGGCTCGCCCGGCCAGTGCGGGCCTGAATCGCGCTGAAGATCGACGACGCGAGCCCGGCCCGCCGTGAGTCGTAGTTGACGTTCCTGCTACCCGCTGGCCTTCCCACGAAGCACCCTCCCGAACCCGCCCGCCCGCTCAGCCCGTTGCCGGCGCGACGCGGACGCTCCCCGCTTTGCCGGCGTCAAGTATCCGCCCGGCCTCGCCGCAACACCCTACCATTGTAGCGATTCGCTACGCAAGCTCGCCACAATTCGCCGCTGCCCCTGCCCTTGCCGCCCCGGGTGCCGCCTCAAGGGCGTGCGGTTCGCCGGCCGACCCGCAGGCCGAAGCCGCCGCAGGGAGGTGCGGTTTGGCGCACCGGGCTGCCCTCGGGCGCCGCCCTGTGGCACAGTCGGCCCGGGAGCGACCCATGACCACAGCCACGCCCAGCGCCTCCGCCCGACCCCTGATGAACATCGCCCGCTACGACGAGGGCGTGTACGCCCGCGTGGACGCTGAGCGCACCGACGAGGACCTCCAGATCGAAGGCGAGCTCCCCCGAGAGCTCCGCGGGACCTTCGCGCAGAACAGCCCCAACCCGCGCTTTACGCCGCCCGGAGCCACCCACTGGTTCGACGGTGATGGCATGGTGCACGGTGTTTTCATCGAGAATGGTCGCGCGAGCTACCGCAACCGCTATGTCCAGACCGCCGCCCTGCGGGCCGACTTGGAGGCCGGGCAGGCGCTACGACCGGGGATCATGGAGCGCTTTCAGCCGGGCGATCCCAGCCCCGACCGCGACACCGCCAACACCGACCTCGTCTGGCACCAAGGAAAACTGCTCGCGCTGTGGTGGCTCGGCGGGCAGCCGGTTCACCTGCGCGTGCCCGAGCTCGACACGGTTGGCGTGGAAGACTTCGGGGGCACGCTCAAGGGGGGGCTCGCCGCCCACCCCAAGGTGGATCCGCGCACCGGCGAGCTCATCTTCTTCGACTACAACCCCTACCGGGCGCCCTTTTTGGAGGTCGGGGTCATCTCGCCGGAGGGCCGCTGCACCAGCCGGCAGGTGATCGAGACCCCCTCGCCCGCGCTGTTCCATGACATCGCGATCACCGAGCACTACACCGTTCTGCTCGATCTCCCGATGGTCTGGGACCCCGAGCGCCTCGCCCGCGGCCAGCGCCGGGTGCGCTTCTTGCGCGAGCGCCCAGGGCGCATCGGCCTGCTGCCTCGGGCAGGCGGAGAGGTCCGGTGGTTTGAAGTGCCGCCCTGCTATGTATACCATACGATCAACGCCTTCGAGGGCGTCAACCGCCAGGGGGACCCGACAGTCACCCTGCTGGCATGCCGGATCGACGATCCGATCCCCAGCCTGCCGCACAGCGAGGAGCCCGAGGTGCCCCGCCTGGAGTTTCTCCGGTTGGATCCCTACTTCTACCGCTGGACCCTCAACCTGCGCACCGGCGAGGCCCAGGGCGAACAGCTCGATGATCGGCGCACCGAGTTCCCGCGGATGAACAACGACCGCCTGGGTCAACCCACCCGCTGGTCCTGGCACCCGCGCATCGCGCCCGCCCCCACGCTGCTGTTCGACGGCTGCATCGCCTATGACAGCGAATCTTCCAGCAGCGCGGCCCACAGCTACGGGCCTGGCCGGGTCGGCGGCGAGACCGTCTTCGCGCCGCGGCCGGGGGCCACCGAGGAGAACGACGGCTGGGTCCTCGTCTTCGTCACCGATCGCCGCACCGAGCGCTCCGAGCTGCAGGTGCTGGACGCGCGAGACGTCGCGGCGGGGCCGATCGCCCGGGTCCTCCTGCCCGCCCGCGTGCCCGTGGGCTTTCACAGCCATTGGGCGCCGATGCCGGCGTGAGGGGCGCCGCGCCCTCGGCCCGGCGGTTCAATTACAAGGAAGGCATGCGCGCACCGCCCACCGACCCCGCCTCCGCCCCTCCCCATTCCCTGGCCGCGCTCCACGCGCGAGTCCGCGCAGCCACCGGAGGGCTCCGCACAACGTGCCTCTGGGTGCTCGCAGCCCTGCTGAGCACCGCGACGGCCGAGGCAAAGCCGCACGGGTTCCTCGGCGTGGACTACCTGCCCCTGGGCAGGGCGGATCTCGGCTGGGTGGAGGAGGGCCGCCTCTCCGGCGTGCTCGGCAATGAAGAGGACGGCATGGTCCAAGGCCCGCTCCGCATGTGGGGTGGGCTCGGCTGGGAGCGCCACGCGGTGGTGGGCGGCCTCAGCGCCGTCCGCATGAAAACGACCACCTGGTCGTCATCGCCGGATGACGGCGCCGAGCTGGTCACCGAGACCACCGTCGGCGGCGTTCGGCCGGCCGTGGACTACCGGTACTACTTTTTGCCCCGCGGCCCCGGCCTGGTCTCGCCCTACATCGGCGGTGGCCTCAACGCCGTGATCCCCACGGTCAAGTCCAGCTCCGAGACCTGGACGGCGTCGGAGGAGTCGGGCTTCCTGGCCCAGCAAGCCGAAGATCGCGCGCGGATCCGCGGCGCGGGCGCCCGCATCCAGGGCGGCGCCGAGCTCCTGTTCGACAACGGGCTGATGCTCGGCGTTCGACAGGGCTTCGAAGTGCAGCGCGGCGAGCGGGTCGACACCGAGACCGCCCGCACCACCGCCCTGCTGAGCACCGAGACCGCCCTGAGCCTCGGCTTCGTCTTCTGATCCGCGGCCCCCTCGTTCCGAGCATCCGGCTGAGCATCCGGCTGAGCATCCGGCTCGCCCCCGACGAGGCGTCTCAACAAAACCGAACCACAACACCCTGCCCGTGGACATTTTGGGCGAAGGTGTCGGGCGTGTAGCAGCGCGTCTGCGGCCTTGCCCCTGCCGTGGGCCGATGATACCCCCGCTTCCCGCTGGGAGAACCAGCGACAATTTGCGCGCCGACGGAGCCCTCTGTTCCTCGGCGCAGGCAGCGGCCTCCCCAGCCGCCGCCCCCCTGGGGTCCATCCATCGGTGGCCTCCGCTCCGGCTCCAGCCGACAGCGATCAGGGGCCCCTTTGTCACTCCGCCGGAGCCCGGATGCAGATCCTCCCGAATCCGACGATGGTCGCCCTGCAGGTGGTGCCCTTCCTGGTCACCCTTCTGGGCCTGTACTTCATCATCTTCAAGCCCATGCTGGGCTACCTCACCGGTCGCGAAGACGCGATCACCGGGGCCCAGCACCGGGCCAGCGACCTGCGCAAGCAGCTGGGCGAGAAGGTGTCCGACTACGAGCGTCGCGCGGCGGCCGCCCGTCAGGAGATCGCCGAGCGTCGCGGCGCCCGCCGAGCCACCGCCCTCCGCGAGGCCGAAGCGGTGCTCGCGAGCGCCCGGACCGAGGTCGAGGCCCACACCGCTAGCGCGGTGAGCCAGCTCAACGGTGGGGCCGCGGCTGCGCGCGACGAGCTCCGGGCGAACGCCGGTCGCCTCGCATCCCAGATCGCTGGCCGCGTCCTCGGTCGGCCGCTGAACGCGGCGGTGGGGTAAAGCAATGAGCTCCGAACGTTCTCCCCGCCTCAGTCGCGCGATCCGCTTCGGCACCGCTGCCCTGCTGATGGCCGTCCCCGCGCTCGCCTTCGCCAGCGGCGGCGCCGCTGCAGGCGCAGAGCACCACGATGGC
>CANHON010000353.1 GCA_947462115.1 Deltaproteobacteria bacterium
CCGGTGCCATCGTGCGCTTCCCCGGCGACGTGGTGGTCTACGGCGACGTCAACGCCGGCGCCCACATCGAGGCCGGCGGCAACATCATCGTGCTCGGCGCGCTCCGGGGCCTCGCCCACGCCGGCGCCCAGGGCGACACGGCGGCGGTGGTGCTCGGCTTCGACCTCAAGCCGGCCCAGCTCCGGATCGCCGACCACATCGCCTTCCCCGAGGGCGGCGGCCCGGCCCGCGCCAGCGGCTTGCTCGCCTTGTTCCAACGGGATCGCTCGGCCAAGGGGGCCTTCGCCCCGGTCGTGGCCCTGGTCCGCGACGGCCACATCGTCCTTGAAGACTACCGCGGTCGGCTCCCCGGCTGACCCTCCACGGCCGCCCGCCCCAGCCCCGGGGCGCGCCGGTCGCCCTCCCTCCGGCGCCACCCCTGACCCTCCCCTGGACGCGGCGCCGCGTCTCACCGTCTCTCCTCCTGGAGATCGCCCAATGAGCGAGTGCATCGTCATCACCTCTGGCAAGGGTGGGGTCGGAAAGACCACCACCACAGCCAACCTCGGGGTCGCCTTGGCCCGGAGCGGCGCCAAGGTGGCCGTCGTCGACGCAGACATCGGTCTGCGCAACCTCGACGTCATCCTCGGCCTTGAGAACCGCATCGTCTATGACCTGGTGCACGTCATTGAGGGCGAGTGCCGGCTCAAGCAGGCGCTCATCCGCGACAAGCGCGCGGAGGGGCTCTACCTGCTGCCCGCGGCCCAGACCCGCGACAAGAACGCCGTCACGCCGGCCCAGATGCGCGAGCTCGTCCGCCAGATGAAGGAGGAGTTCGACTTTGTGCTGATGGACTGCCCCGCCGGCATCGAGCAGGGCTTCAAGAACGCCATCGCCGGCGCCGATCGGGCCATCATCGTCACGACCCCCGAGGTCAGCGCCATCCGCGACGCCGACCGCATCATCGGCATGGTCGAGGCGGCCGAGCTGCCCGAGCCGGAGCTCATCATCAACCGGGTCCGCCCGCGGATGGTGGCCAGCGGCGACATGATGAACAAAGAGGACATCCTCGAGATCCTCGCCATCCCGCTGCTCGGGCTCGTCCCCGACCACGAGGATGTCATCGTCACGGCCAACCGCGGCATGCCGGCGGCCTTCGACGACGAGAGCATCGTGGGCGAGGCCTACCGCCGCATCGCGCGGCGCGTCAAGGGCGAAAAAGACGTGCCTGAGCTCGTGCTGGACCACGACACCAGCTTCTGGGCGACGCTCAAGCGCTGGATGGGCCTCGCGCCCACGCGGGAGGTGGCGGGATGAGGGAGCTCTTCAAGAACATCTTCGGCACCAAGCCGAAGCAGAGCAAGGATGACGCCAAGCAGCGCCTGAAGTTCCTGCTCATCCACGATCAGGTCGATCTGACGCCGGGCCAGCTCGAGCAGATGAAGGCCGAGATCATGGAGGTCATCGCGCGCTACGTCGAGATCGAGGGCGATCACGGCACCGAGTTCAAGCTCGCCCGCGAGGACGGCCACGTCGCCCTCGTGAGCTCCATCCCGGTGCGCCGGGTGGTCGAGCGCGCCGCGAGCTGAGCCGCCGCGGTCCTCGACCGGGTCTCCGCGGGTCATCCCCGCCGCCCCGTGGGCTGTTGCCCGCGGGGTTCGTCGTTTTCGGGCAGGTTCCGGCCGATCCGGGCGCCCCGGCGGGGCCGGTCGGGCGCCTTCCGGGGGTCGCGGCCCGGTCCCAGCGCGCCGCGGTCGCGCCGGGGGCCGCTCCGCCGCCGCGTCGCGTCGGCCGGCTGCGCCGCCCCTCCGGCTCCCTGGCGCCGGCGCGGGCTCCCCCGCCTCGCGCGCGCTCGGGCGCCCCACTCCACCAGAGCCGCGTGCTGCTGCCCGCTTCGGCCGTGTGCGTCGGCCTCGCTCAGCTCGCGCGGCGCTCGGGCATGTTCTCGGCGATCATCAGCACGCGGAAAACGTCGAGGTGGCGCCGATCCCGGGCGATGTGCAGCGGCGTGCGGCCCTGGGGGTCGCGGGCCTCGGGGCTGGCGCCGGCCCGCAGCAGCGCCCGCACCGCGCCGAGGTGGCCCTTGCGGGTGGCCAAGACCAGCGGGGTGCAGCCGGTGGCGGCCTCGGCCTCCAGCGCGGCCCCACCCTCGATGAGGGCCTCCACCACGTCCACTTCGCCGAGGTCGGCGGCGTTGTGCAGCAGGGTGGCGCCGCGCATGCAGCCCCGGTTGGGGCGGAGGTCGGGGTCGGCGCCGGCTCGGAGCAGCGCGCGGAGGGCGGGGCCCGCGCCAAAACGCACGCAGTCTTCGGTGGCTTGGGCGCCGTGGGCGTCGGCGGCGTCGATGGGGCGCTCGCCGTGCAGGGCGGCTTCGACGCTGGGGGTCCAGGCCCGGCGCAGGGCCCAGGGGTCCCGGGGGCTGCCGTGGGACTCTGGCGCCGCGTGGACCACCTGAAGGGCGCTGCCGTCGGCGAAGCGGAGGGCGTCGCCGCGTGGGCGGCCGGAGAGCAGGGCGCTGGGCCAGGCGCCGAGGCCCTCGAGGGCGGGGCCCAGGCTGCCGGACACCCCCCAGACCTGTGGGCCCAAGGTGGCGCCCCAGCCGCGATCTTCGATGAGCCACGCGCTGCGGCCCCCGGCGCGCAAGGCGGCCAGCAGCGCGTGGAGGGCGTGGAGCGGCCGCACCCGGGCCCCCGACCACAGCAGGCGGGGCAGCAGGTGGGCGTGGCCGCCGCCGATGGCCGCCTCGATTGCCTGCTCACCGGCCTCGGCCGCGTGATCGACGTCAGCGCCGGCGCTCAGCAGCGCGTCGAGCAGGCCGCCGTGGCCGCCGCGGGCCGCGAGCAGCAGCGGGCGCGCCCCGTCGATGGCGCTGGCTTTGGGATCGGCGCCGGCCGCGAGCAAGCGGCGGGCCACCTCGAGCTGGCCGGCGGCGGCGGCCTGGTGCAGGGCCGTCCAGCCGGTGGGGCCCCGGGCGTCCGGCTCGGCGCCCCCGCGCAGGCTGGCCTCGAGCGCGTCCAGGGCGCCGCGCCGCGCGTGTCGGTGAAGGGCAGGCGTGCGGCTGGCTGGGGCCGGCGGGCTGAGGATCGGCATGGAGCCCTCGGCGGGGGCTCGGCGGGGCCCCCTGCCTCCGCAGGCTACCCGAAGGGTCGGACGCGCCGCGCTGAAAATGCGGCCGCCTTGTCACTCCTTGTCCTTCTGCCTGCTTCTGGGCGCCCCCCGCCGGTCAGCGCAGGCCGGCCCAGCGGTCAGGCACGCGGGCCCGGGCCTCAAAGATGGCGCCCATGTCGTAGAGCTTCTCGCTGAGATCAGCCTTGTCGGGCGGATCTTGGTTGAAGAAGACGAGGCGCTCCGGCGCGACCTCGGCCACCCGCAGGGCCGCCTCGCGCTGCAGCAGCAGGTGCTCGGCTTCTTCGGGGCGATCCCCGGCCCAGGCCACCGCGAGGCGCCCGGCCCGCAGGTCCACCGCCATCGACTCGGCGAGCTGGAGCCGCAGGGCCTGCTTGCCGTCGGCGCTCCGAAAGAAGAACAGCTGACCGCCGGGCCGCTCGCGCACCCGGTAGGCCCGCAGCAGGTTGGAGACGAGCCGCCGCTGCTCCTTCTCGGCGCGGGCCCGCTCCCGGGCCAGGTGGGCGGCGCGCTGGGCTTCGAGGTGGGCGAGGCGCTCGGCTTCGCGGGCGGCGGCCTCTCGGGCCTCGACCACGGCGCGGGCCTCGCGGGCGCCCGCCTTCTGCTTGCGCTCCTCCTTCTCTTCGCGATTGACGCGCTGCACGGTCTTCTTGTCGACCACGCCGGCGCGCAGGAGCTGATCTCGAAGCGACATGGGGCTCCTTTAGACGGCGACGAGGCCGGCGGCGCGGGCTTGGCGGAGCTGCCGGGCGAAGGCGGAGAGCTCGCCGGGGAAGCGCGCTTTGGCGGCGCCCCACCGCAATTCGGGCTCGCTGGGGTGGGCGGCCTCGAGCAGCGCGCTCAGCCAGGCCACCGCCGCCTTCGGGCCGCCGATGGTGGTGGGGCCGCCGGCGTGGTGCAGCTGCAGCCCGTCCTCGAGCTCCAAAATACCGTCGCCGAGCCACAGCAGGCGGTCCTGATCCCCCCACTCCGGCGGCTTTTGGCGCAGGGCGGTGGGGATGAGGTCGGGCGCCACGGTGGTCTTGGGGGCGCGCCGGGTCCACTGGTGAACGGGGCGGTCGAGGGCCTCGCCGCGCATCCAGGCGCCCAAGCTCGCGGCGAGGGGGCCGTCGAAGCGGTCGTGGTCGCCGCCGGTGGGGTCGCGGTGGGGGATGTCGTTGGTGGCGAACAGCGGGCCCCCCTCGCTCGGCAGCTCCACCTCGACCGAGAACCGCTTGGGATCGGCGAAAACAGCGCTGTGGCGGGTCATCACAAAGCGGTGCCAAAAGGCGCTCGACAGCAGGCCGGCGGCGAACATCTGCCGCACCACCTCTTGGCTGTCGATGGTCTCTTGGTCGGTCTCGGTGGGGAAGCCGAACATCAAGTAGGCGTGCACCGAGACGCCGGCCGACTGGAAGGCCGAGGCGGCGCGCGCGGCTTGGTCCACCGTGATGCCCTTGTCCATCAGGCGCAGCAGGCGGTCGCTGGCCACCTCGAGGCCGCCGGTGACCGCGATGAGGCCCGCGGCGGCGAGCAGCCGGCACAGATCCGGCGAGAACGCCTTCTCAAAGCGGATGTTCCCCCACATCTGCACCGAGAGGCCCCGCTGGAGCAGGCCGATGGCGAGGGCCCGCAGCAGGCGCGGCGGCGCGGCCTCGTCCACGAGGTGAAAGCCGGTGGTGCCGGTCTCTTCGACCAAGCGCTGCATGTGGTCGAGCAGCGCGTCGATCTCGGCGGGCTCGTAGCGCTGAATGTAGTCGAGGTGGATGTCGCAGAAGGCGCAGCGCCGCCAGTAGCAGCCGTGGGCCAAGGTCAGCTTGTTCCAGCGGCCGTCCGACCA
>CANHON010000354.1 GCA_947462115.1 Deltaproteobacteria bacterium
AGCGGGGCGCCTCCTCCCGCAGCAGCTGGAACAGCGCGCCGCCGGTCAGGGGCAACAGGTGACAGTCCTCGACGGCGACCAGCAGCGCGCCCTCCGCCGAGAGCGCCTCCAAGGCCCGGCAGAGCTCGGCCGGCTCAGCGGTGATGTGCAGGCCGCGGGCCCGAAGGTGGTCGGCCAGCTGGTGCAGCAGATCGTTGGGGTGCGCGGCGGGCCGGCAGCGCAGCGCGATGAGCTCGATGTCGGCGGCGCGCGCTTGATCCAGGGCGAAGCGGAGCGCCCGCGTGCTCCCGCTGCCGGGCTCGCCGAGCAGGGCGAGGGCGCCGCCCCCGTCGATGAGGGCCTCCACTGCGCCAATCGCGGCCGATCGCCCGGCAAAGGGAGGGGGGCGAAGCGGCGCTTCGAGCAGGGGCGCGCCGGTCAGCGCCGCCCGGGCCACGACCGCCGAGGCGGGCCGGGCGACCGGGTCCCGCGCCATGAGCTGCGAGATGCACTCCACGAGGCGGGTCGGGGCCTCCGGGACGAGCTGCTGCAGGTGGGCGGGCTGGCCGTCGCGGTGCGCCCGGAGGTAGCCGGTGCAGCCGCGGGCGTTGATGGGGCGGGTGCCGGTCAGCGCCTCGAAAAGAGTGACGCCGAGGCTGTAGAGGTCGGCGCGGGTGTCCACTTCGGCCCCGGCGAGCTGCTCGGGGGCCATGTAGGCGTAGGTGCCGATCACGTCGCCCACCGTCGTCCGGGTGGGATCGAAGGGGTCGCTGGCGAGCCCGAGGTCGATGAGGCGGACGCCCCCGCTGCGCTCTAGGAAGATGTTGCTGGCCTTGACGTCCCGGTGGATGATCCCGAGCTCGTGCAGACCGTCTAGGGCGGCGAGCACGTCGAGCGCGAGCTGCAGGGTCGCCCCGGCCGACAGGGGACCGTCCCGCCGCAGCCGGGCGCTGAGGCTCTCGCCGTCGAGCAGCTCTAGCACTAGGGCGGGCCGCGGCGCTTCTAGGACCGCGTAGCAGCGGGGCAGGCTCCGGTGGCCGATGCGCGCCAACAAGCGCCCCTCTCGCAAGAAGCGCGCGGCGTGATCGGGGCTGCGCTCGGGCTCGCGCAGCAGCTTCACCGCGACCACGGTGGGCCAGGTCGGCTGCCCCTCGGTCCGCGCCCGCCAGACGTCGGCCAGCCCGCCGGCGCCGATGCGCTCCTCGAGGCAGCAGGGGCCGATCAGGGTCCCCGGGCCGGTGCCCTCGGCTTGCGGGAGGGCGGTCCCCGGCAGGGGGCCCGGCCCGTCGCCCGCGCCCTCGCCCACGCCGTCGCCCGAGCGGTCGGACTGGCCTGCGCCCATCCCGGGGCCGCTCCACCGCGGGCTCATCGGGCGGCCATCCAGTCGCGCAGGGCGGGCCAGACGTGGGTGGGCGCCGCGCGGCCCAGGACGATGTCCAGGTGCCCCCAGTGGGTGCCCGTGGTCCAGTCGTCGAACAGCAGGACCGTCCGGTCGACCGCGCCGCTCCGGGTGAAGGCCAGCCGGCCGTCTTCGGCGGGCAGCAGGGCGTCTCGGTCGCCGAGCATCACGAGGCAGGGCGTGGTGCACGCGTGCCAAAGAGCGTCGTAGTCTTCGTTCTCGCCGTCGAACCGCCCGGTGCTCGCCCAGCGGCTCATCTCCTGCCACACCCGCAGGCTCGTCCAGTCGAAGCCCCCCTCGAGGCGCTCGGCCAGCAGCTCGGGCTCGACGCTGCCGGGCCACCAGCCGCTCAGCGGCGCGCCGTAGCCCAGCAGGTCGGTCACCCCGGTGAGCTGCCCGAGCGCCTTGCCGAACAAGCGGCTCCGCACCTGCAGCGCGCCGGCCCACCGGCTGCCCTCGAGCTGGTGGGTGAGCTTGGCGAGGCCGCGGATCCAGGCGTTGCCCTTGCCGAAGCCGTAGATGGCGGCGATGCCCACCGCCCCGCGCAAGGGCGCGCCCCGGGCCGCCCGCCGCCCGGCCGCCGCGTAGACCGCCGCCCCGCCCAAGGAGTGCCCCACCGCGAAGGCGCTGGCGGGCAGGGCCGAGAGCGCGCGATCGACGTCCTCGGCGTAGTCATCGAAGCGCTCGGCGCCGAGCTGGCCCTCGTTGCGGCTGTTGCCGTGGCCGCGCAGCTCGAGGTTCCAGACGTCGAAGCCGGCCTCGGCCAGCCAGCCCGACACCGAGCGGTGGCCGGTGTGCCAGGAGTAGCGGTTCTGGGCGAAGCCGTGGACGAGCAGGACCGGAGGGCGGCTTGGCCCTTCAGGGCGGTGTTTTCGCACGAGCGACAGCGGCGCCGGGCCGTCGAGGCGCCAGCGCTCCTTCATCAGCAGCGCCCGCTGCTCGCCTTCGGGGCCGATGTTCACCCGCTGATCGACCAGGCCCCGCTGGAGGCGCTTCAGCCCGCGAGCGGCGTCGTTCTCGCCGCTCAGGACCGCAACTCCGCGCGGAGCAGCGCGGTCACCTCTTCGACCGGGCCGCTGTTCCCGATGATCAGGCCCGTGCGGGCATGCAGCGCGTCCGGGCACAGCTCGAGGATGCGCTGGTGCCCGTTGGTGGCGGCGCCGCCGGCCTGCTCAGCCAAAAAGGCGAGCGGGAGCGCCTCGTAGAGCAGCCGCAGCTTGCCCTCGGGGTTCTTTTTGGTCGGCGGATAGAGGAAGATGCCGCCCTTGAGCAGGTTGCGGTGGAAGTCGGCCACCAAGCTGCCGATGTAGCGCTGGCTCCAGCCCTGCCCCGGCGCCTTGACCCCCTCGATCCAGCCGCGGAAGGCCGGCGTCCAGGAGGAGGCGTAGCCCTCATTGACGCTGTAGAGCTTGCACTCGGGCTTCAGCCGGATGTCGGGGTGCGAGAGGAAGAACTCCCCCACGCTCGGATCGAGGGTGAAGCCGTTGACCCCTTCGCCGGTGGACAGCACCATCATCGTGCCCGAGCCATAGACCACGTAGCCGGCGGCCACGATCTCGGTGCCGGGCCGCAAGATGTCGTCGATGCTGGCGGGTGTGCCCTCGGGGCTCTGCCGACGGTAGACCGCGAAAATGGTGCCGATGGTGGCGTTCACGTCGATGTTGGACGAGCCGTCGAGCGGGTCCATGCAGAAGACGTAGCGGCCGGAGTGGAAGCGCTCGGGCACATAGTAGGGGCCCTCGTCCTCCTCCGACGCGATGGCACAGACGCAGCCCGCGTGGTCCAGCGCGCGCTTGAAGGCGTTGTTGGCGTACTCATCGAGCTTTTGGACGAACTCGCCCTGCACGTTGACGTCGCCGGTGTCGCCGAACATGCCGAGCAAGCCGGCGCGGTTGACCCGGGCCGAGACCAGCCGGCTCGCCAGGGAGATCTGCCGGAGCAGGGCGCTGAACTTGCCCTTGTTCTCCGGGTGCGCTTGGGCGGTCTCGGTGATGAAGCGGTCGAGCGTGATGCCCTCCTCGAACTGCTCCAGGCGCCGGCGGCCCTCCGGGGGCATGGCCGCGTCTTCGTGCGCCTCGGGCGCGGTGGGGTGCTCGCTCATGGGGCCTCCAAACGGTGCCGCATCATCCCACGGCGAGGGCCCGCGCGGGGGCCGCCTCGGGAGCGACGCCGACAGCGCCGGGCTCGACGTCGCGCAGGTAGGGGCGCAGGCGGGCGCGGAAGCCGTCCGTCCACGGGGTCGCGGCGCGCGTGTGGGGATCGACCCGGACCAGCGTGCGCGTGCCGACCGCGTGGGGCAGGTCTTCGTCCATGGGCAAGATCTGAAAGCCGAAGGTGAGGCTGCTCTTTCCCAGGCGATCGACGCCGATCCGGCAGCGCACCCGACCCGGGCCGGTCACCGGGCTGAGGTACTCGATGTGATTGGCGCGCACGAGGTGGTATTGGTCCGGGTTGAGCTGCGCGTCGAGGATGTTGCCCCAGCCGAGGTGCTGCCAAAAGTCGCCGATGGTGCGCTCAAACAGGAGCAGGTAGCGGGCGTTGTGCAAGATGCGAAACGCGTCAAGATCATCGAAGTAGACGCCGTGAACGGCCTCGTGGAAGCGCATCGGAGCTCCGGGTGAGACCCCGTCCTAACCCTGAGCGCGGCCGCGGCGCCTGTGGCAGGTCAGCGCGCCGGCGGCACGAAGCGCAGCTGCTCTTTTTTGGCGCGCGAGGCGGTGGCGGGGTCCACGGCGCGCATGAGCAGCATGTTGTCGATGATCTGGTCGATGCGGAGGTCCGGCGGATCCTCGGCGAGGTAGCGGCGGTAGCCCCGGGCGGGCGCCGGCAGCAGCGTGGCCAAGAAGGCGGCCTCGCGCAGCGTCAGCCGCTCGGGGCGCTTGAGGAAGTAGGCCTCGGAGGCGGCCCCGACGCCGAAAATGCCCGGCCCCAGCTCCACCACGTTGATGTAGAGCCCGAGCACCCGCTCGGGGGGCAAGGCCGCCTGCACCTCGAGGGCCAGCAGCAGCTCGCGCAGCTTGCGCGCCACCGAGCGGTCTCGGCCGTCGAGGTACAGGTTCTTCACGAGCTGCTGGGTGATCGTGCTGCCGCCCCGCTGCAGCCACTCGCCCTCGGCGGCGGCCTCGTCTACGGCGTCCTGCACGGCCTCCAGCGAATACCCGGGGTGCCTGCCGAAGGCGGCGTCCTCCGCCGCCACGAAGGTCTTGGGGACGAGGCCGGCGGCGGCGTAGGGCACCCAGCCGCGCGTCCCCTCGCCGGTCTCTTGCGCTTGCTCCCGGCCGCTGGCGTCCGGGTGGGTCCACCGCACGCGGCCCCCGCGCAGCTCGCCGAGGTTGGGCACCACCCCGCTCGCCGCGAGGCCCGCGGCCCGGGGGCGCGCCGACCACCGGAGCGGCGGGCCGGAGAGCTGCAGCGCGAGGCCGACCGTGCCGCTCACCTCGCCCCGGCGGGCCTCCGGCACCAGCGGACCGAAGAGCTCCAGCAAGGCGCCGAGGGGGGCGTCGTGCACGTCAATCGTGAGGTCGAAGCGGACCGGCTCGGG
>CANHON010000355.1 GCA_947462115.1 Deltaproteobacteria bacterium
CTCCGCCAGGCGCAGCGGGCGGCGATGGACCGGGTCGCGCTCGCCGAGCCCAGCGTCACCGAGGTCATCTTCGACGAGCAGACCGCGCGATGGGCCGGCGCGCCGCCCGGCCTCCGATCCGCCCCTTGCCTCGGGGACGAGGCCCCGGCGCTCCTGCTGTGGGCCTTCGACCACGAGCCCACCACGGTGCCGCTGCCGCGCTGCGCCCCGGCCGACGCCCCGGCCCACCGGGTCCTGTGGATCGAGAGCCGCCCGCCACCGGCGCAGGAGCGGAATTCGTCGAGCTTTCAGCCCACCCGGAGCGTGGCCGTGCTCGGGCAGCGCCTGCCGGACCAGAGCCCGCTGCGCGGCTGGCGCATCCGGGTCGAGGCCGGCCTGCCGCTGCGCCAGGGTGAGCTGCTGCTCGTCAATGAGGCCGGTGCCGCGCGCGGTCGGTGGGCGGTCGGCGCCCTGCCCGCCGCGCTGCCGCCCGGCAGCCTGTCGGCCGATGAGCCGCTCCAGCTCGTGCTCACCGACGGGGGCGCGCCGGCCGTCGAGCTCGCCCGCAGCGACGCGCGCCCCGCAGGCGAAGGCGGCGACTGGGCGCTGTGGATCGACCCGCTGGAGCTGCCGGGCCCCCGCCGCTGGTTGCGGCTCCTCCAGGTCTGTGGCGGCCTCGGCCTGCTCGGCCTCGCGCTCGCACCGGGGAGGCGGGGAGCATGAGCGCCGGCGCCGCTGTCCCCCGCCTGCTCGGGCGGCTCGCCGCTTTGGCATTGATCGCGCTGGTGATCGGCCGGGTGATCGACGAGCCGATCGAGCGCTACGGCGACTCGGCCGCCGGGTGGATCGAGCACCAAGCCCGCCTGCTCGCCGAGCTGCGCCTGCGGGAGGCCGAAGGCGGGCCGATCGCCGCGCTCCGGGCGGCGGACGGGCTCTACCCGCCGGGGCTGCACCTGCTCGCCATCGCGCTGAGCTTGGTGGGCGGCCGATCGCCGGCGGTGGCGGGCCTCATCGGACCGGCGGCCTTGCTGCTGATGGCCGGCAGCGTGGGGTCGGTCGCCCGGAGCCTCGGCGCGAAGACAGCCTCTGCGACGCTATTTTGTCTGTTCACCCCCGCCCTGCACGGCATGGCCGCCCGCTACTACTACGACCTGCCGATGGCGGCGCTGGTGTGGGCCGCGGCGGCGGCCTGCCTTCGATCCCGGGGCCGACCGTGGATGGCGGCGGCGGCGGCGGCGCTGGCGATGGGCGCGGCCTTCTTCAAATGGAGCGCCCTGCCGCTCGGCTTGCCGCTGCTGCTCGTGGCCGCGCGCCGCTCCCGCGCGTGGAGCGCCGCGCTCGCCCCCCTCGCCCTGGTCGCCGCGCTGCCGCTGGCCTTGGCCCTCGGCCTCGGCTCGCCGGGGGCGATGGGCGCGGTGAGCTTTCAGCCGCCGACCGGGGCGACGCCCCACCCCGCCTGGGCGGCGCTCCCCGGCGTCGGCGAGGCCCTCGGCGCGATGTTCGCCCAGGCCGCCGCCCTCGACGGCGAGCGGCTCCGCTTCTACCCAAGCCGGATCATCGACAGCGTCTATGGCCCGCTCGGCGCCGTCCTCATCCTGGCGGCCGCGCTCCGCGCCCGGCGGATCGGGGGCGCCCTGCTCCTGCCGAGCGCCGCGACCGCGGCCTTCTTGCTCCTGCTGCTCCCGCCCCTCGACGAGCGCTTCTTGGTGGTCTGGCTCGGCCTCCCAGCGCTGACCGCCGGCCTCGGCGCGGAGCGCTGGGCCCGGTCCCTGCGGGCGGGCGCCCCGGCGGCGGCGGCGCTGGCCCTCGCGATCGGCCTGGCCCTGGCCCTCGATCTGCACGCCCCGGGACGGCACGCCGAGGACCCGGCGAGCCAGAGCGCCCCCGAGGCCCAAGGACGAGCGCCGCACCCCGGCTGGGGGCCGGGCTCGTCGGTGGACCGCCGGGGCTGGTCGCGCACCGCTCACCGCCCGCCCACCCGCGAAGCCCTTGGCGGCCTCATCCTCGATGACATCACCCAGAACAACGTGCAGCAGGTCATCACCGCCGACCAGCTCCGCTTGGCCGAGGGCGAGCGCAACTGGTGGGGTGCACAAGAGCTCCGCTGCGCCCTTGAGGGCGCCCCGCTGCAGGCCCTGATCCTCACCGAGGGGCCGCTGCCCCCGCCGATCCCCGGCGCCCGCCTGTACCTGCCCCCCGACGACAGCCCCCTGCGCCGCCCCGACCACCGCCCCGCCGAGTCCGGCTGGCTGCGGTGCCCCGAGCCACTCCTGCGCGACCCCGATGGCGGCCCCGGCATCGAGCGGTGGTGCGCACCCCAAGGAGCCCCCTGATGTTGGAACGCCTCCGCCGAATGTTGTCCGCCGAGCCCGACCCGCAGCGCGCGGGGCCCGACCCCGCCGCGCCCCACACGCTGGTGCTCTACCAGTTCGCTTCCTGCCCCTACTGCCAGCGGGTGCTGCGCCGCCTGCCGGACCTGGGCCTCGAGGTGCAGCTCCGCGACACCCAGCGCGATCGGGCGGCGGCGGCAGACCTGCGGGCGGCGACCGGCGGCAGCCAGGTGCCCTGCTTGTTCATCGACGGGGTGCCCATGCTCGAGTCAGCCGACATCCTCGCCTTCTTGGAGGCCCACGCCGCCGCCCGTCGCGCGGCTGGCCGCTGACGGGCCGCCCGCCGGGCCCGCCACCGCCCAGGCCGCGGCCCAGGGGTGCGCGCCCTCCAGGCCGCGCGCGATCAGGCTGAAGCCGGCAGGGGCCGCGAGGATGGGGCGCCGGCTCCACCAGCACAGCCGGCCCGCGGGGTGGAGCGCCGCCTGGGCCGCGGCGATCCACGCGGCGCCCGCCGGGCCGCTGAGCGCGTCCAAGGCGTCGCCGAGGTCAATCAGGGCGAAGTCGGCCCCTGGCCGGAGCGCCGCGATCACCGGGCCCGGCGCCGCGATCCGCAGGGCCCCCCGCGCGCCGGGCGCCGCCTCCACCGAGGGCAGGCCCAGGGCCGGCCGCTCGCCCCGAAGCCACCGAGCGGCTTCTCCCTCCTCGGCCAGCGCCGCCGCCGCGAGGCGCGGGGCCACCGCCTCCGCCCCCCGCAGCCCGAGGCGGAGCAGCCAGCGGGCGGCCGCGGGGTGGGGCGCGCGCCGGGCGAGCTGGGCCCAGCGCAGCAGCCGTCGCTCCAGCGCCCCGCCGTCGGCGATCCCGCCGCGCACCAGCGACTCGCGGGCGTCCCAATAGCCGGCGTGCTCCGGGCGGAGGTGGGGGCGAAGGTAGTGCAGGAACCACAGCCGGCGCCCCGCGGCGTCGAGGCCGTAGAGGGCGGCCCGGCTCGGCGGCTTGAGCTCCAGCATGGCCGCGGCCTTGAGGCCCGTGAGGGCGAGGCCATCGAGATCAACGTCGTGGACGCTGACCTCGCGGCCGCAGGACCACAGGTGGAGCGCCGCCTCCCCCGCTTGGGCCAGGGCGAAGCAGGGCCCAGCCGGCGCGCCCCGCAGCGCCCGATCGAGCCGGTCGAGCCCGGCGGGGTCCCGGACGCGCGCCGGGGGCGCCGCCGCCGATGAAGTGGCCGGCGCGACCCAAGCGCGCCGCGTTCGCCTGCCCGACACCCGCACCTCCCGCCCGTCGCGCGCCCGACGGGGGCGCGCCGCCCGCCCCGGCCCGCTATGCTCCCGCGCTGGAGCAGACGATGACCGGCGCACAGCAAACCCACCCCACCGTCACCTTGGTGACGACCGAGCAGCAGCTCCAGCACCTGGAGCGACGGCTCCGGGCCGAAGCCACGCTGTCGATCGACACCGAGTTTCACGCGGAGCGCCGCTATTATCCACAGCTTTTGCTCCTCCAGGTCGCCGCCGAGAGCGGCGAGGCGTGGATCATCGACCCGCTGGCCGTCCCGCCGACCGCCCTGCGCCCCCTGCTCGACAACCGCGCCTGGGTCGCGCACGGCGCCGCCAACGACCTCCGGGTGATCCACCACGCCTGCGGGGCGCGCCCCTCGGCCCTGCTCGACACCCAGCTGCTCGCCGGCCTGACCGGGCAGCCCTTCCCGGCCCGGCTCGCCGACCTGTGCCGCGACGTGCTGGGCTTGGCCGTCGACAAAAGCGCCGTGCTTGAGGACTGGGCGAAGCGGCCCTTGCCCCCGCACCAGCTCGCCTACGCTGCGGCCGACGCCCGGCTCACCCGAGCGCTCAGCGAGGGCCTGCTGCGCGAGGCCGGAGCGCGGGCCGCCTGGGCCTGGGCCGCCGGCGCAGAGGCGATCGAGGAGGCCCTCAACGGCCCGGACACCGACCTGCAGTGGCAGCAGCTGGAGGTCGCCGCGCGGCTGGACGCCCCGGCGCGATCGGCGATCTCGGCCCTGTTCGCCTGGCGCGAGCAGGAGGCCATCGAGCAGAACCAGCAGCCACACAGTATTCTCAACAATAACATCGCCCTGGACCTCGCCCGGCGGCGGCCCACCAGCCTGCCCGACATGGCCCGCAACCGGCGCCTCCCGGCGGTCCTGATCAAGCGGCACGGCGCGGACCTGCTCCGCGTGCTGCAGCAGGCCTCGCGATCCGCCGCGGCGGTGCCGGGCCCGACGCCGACCCCCGCCTCGGCCTCGATCGCCCGGCTGCTGACGAGCTGGGCCGACGCCTACGCCGCCGAGGTGGGCGTGGCGGCGAGCCTCCTCCTCCCGGAGCCGCTCCGTCAGCGCTTCGCCTTGGGCCTGAGCGCCGGCATCGAGGGCTGGCGGGCCGAGGCCATCGGTGGCCGCCTCGACGCCTTCTTCTCGGGCGCCGAACGGCTCTGCTTCACGCCGGAGGGCCCGCGGCTCCGGCCGGCGGGCTGACCGCGCAGCGCTTCGCGAAGCCGACCGCACCGCGGTTCAACCGGCGGTCCAGACGGCGCTTCCGGCAGTTCAGACGACGGAGCGTGCGGCGATTCGCCAGAAAAGAGCCTAC
>CANHON010000356.1 GCA_947462115.1 Deltaproteobacteria bacterium
AGGGCGGCCTCCGCCCCTTGGCCGAGCCCTCGGGTGCCTGCCCCGATCTCAGCGCCACCGGGGGCTTCACCCTGACCAGCGGCGGGGTGGAGCGCCAGGGCAGCGTGGTGGTGCCCGCCGAGGCCACCGGCCCGCTCAAGGTCATGTTCTTCTTGCACGGGCTGATGGACCCCGGCAGCACCCCGGACCCGACCGGCACCATGATCGACGGCCTCGACCTTCAGCGGGTCGCCGACGAGAACGGCGCCATCATCCTGCTGCCGCAGTCGGGCATCATGTCGTTGTTCGGCTTCAACTTCTTCCTGTGGGACTTGATCACCGAGACCGACGGCGATCTCATCCTTTTCGACGACCTGCGGGCCTGCGCCGCCGCGCAGCACGAGCTCGACCTCGAGGCCACCTCAGCCTGGGGCTTCTCCGGCGGCGCGCTGTTCACCACCGTCCTCCTCCGGGAGCGCGGCGACGCCTTCGCCACGGTCATCGAGAGCAGCGGCGGCAGCGACATCTCCGTGCCGATCTGGACCGAGCCCGGCTCTGCCTACGGCACCCCCGCGGCCCCGATGCCAGCCTTGCTCATGTCCGGGGGCGAGATGGACGTGTGGCCCGACCCGAGCCTCACCCTGGTGGACTTCTCCGCCGCCACGGACACGCTCCAAGGCAAGCTCGTAGACGACGGGAGCTTCGTGGTGCGCTGCCTGCACACCAGCGGCCACACCATCCCCCGCGCCGGCTACAACCTCGCGATCGACTGGGCCTTCTCCCACCGCTTTGGCGAGCCCTCGCCCTACGCGGCTGGGCTCGGCGACGACGCCGACTGGTGCGCCAACGCGGAGTGATCGGGCAGTTCAGGCGCCCTTGATGAAGCGCGACAGCGGCATCGTGCAGAAGCCGCCCGCGCTGGCGTCGGACCAGCGCACCCGGAAGACGTCGAGGCCGCGGGTCGAAGCGCCCGTATCGAGGGTGTAGCCGCAGCCGGTGAAGCCAGGCCCGTGCTGGTAGGCGCGGCCGCCGACCTGCCCGTCACAGGCCACCACGCCGCTCATCTCCTTCCCCGGGGTCTGCTCATCGACGGGCCGGCACATCCACTCGGCCCGGACGTCGAAGATCACCACCTTGTACAGCCGCTCCGCCCGGCGACCGCCCCACCGGGGGGCCATGCCCAAGGCTTGCACCACCCGCGCCTCGTTGGCTTTGTTGTCGACCACGAACTTGCGGAGGTCCTGCAGCCGAACGACCTCGACGTGGGCCCCCCGCTTGACCCGGCGCCCCATGGGCGAGACCCAGACCACCTGCACCTCGCTGGGCACCGCGGCCAAGGACTGACAGGACTGCGCCTGGGCCTCGGGGCCGAGGAGCGCCGAGACCAGCAGGAAGAACAACCCAAGCACTGCGACACCCATCGACTGGCGCATCTTCGCCCCCCTGGCCCGCGGGCCTACGCGATCCCAGAGGCGCCGCCGAGCTGCCGCGCAGCCTCGGCCAAGGCGCGAAACGCCGCACAGCCCACCACGCTCCGATCGGCGGGGGCAGGCGGCCGCAACAAGAAGCGCACCCGCAGCGCCCACAGGCGCTTGACGCTGTCTTCGGTGAGCAGCTCGAGGCTGCGGTGCAGCTCCGAGAGGCGCACGAGGCCGTCGAAGACCTCGGCGCTCAGCGTGAGCTCGGGCTCAAAAGAGCGGCCCACGCAGAACAGGTCCACGCCCGCGCGGGTGGCGAGCTCCAGCACATCCGGCACCGGCCAGCGGCCGCGCACCGCCTTCATCTCCAGGTCGTCGGAGATGACCACCCCGCCATAGCCGAGCTCGCCCCGAAGCAGTCGCTTGAGCACCTTCTCGGAGAGGGTGCAGGGCAAGTCCCGGTCGAGATCGGGGAAGAGCACGTGCGAGGTCATGACCATGCCGACCCCCGCCTTCACCATCGCGGCGAAGGGCGGCAGCTCGACCTCACGGAGCTCTCCAAGCTCCTTATCGACGACCGGCAGGGCATAGTGGCTATCGACGGAAGTGTCCCCGTGGCCAGGGAAGTGCTTGGCGCAGGCGATCACCCCGCGGCTGTGCGCGCCCTCCATGAAGGCGAGGGCGTGCCGGGCCACCGCGGCCGGGCTGGGCCCGAAGCTGCGGTCGCCGATCACCGGGTTTTTGGGGTTGCTATCGACGTCACAGACCGGCGCAAAATTGAGGTTGAAGCCCGTGGCCCGCAGCTCATCGCTCATGGCCCGGGCCACTTGACCGGTGAGCCCCAGGTTGTCGGCGTTGCCCAAGACCCGCATCGAGGGCCAGGGGGTGGCCTTGAGGCGCAGCACCCGGCCGCCCTCTTGGTCCAGTGACAGCAGGGGCGGCCGGTCGGCGGGGCAAAGGTCCACCAATTCGCGGTTGAGCTCCGCGACCTGCTCGGCCCCTTCGATGTTTCGGGCGAACAGGATGAAGCCGCCGGGCTGCACCTCGGTGATGAAGCGCCGCTGCTCCTGATCGAGCGAGGGCCCGCGGAGCCCCATGATCAAACGCTGTCCAGCGCGCCGTTTTCGCTCGGCGAGCGTGGTGGTGTGCCCCGTCGCGCTGCGGCTGGTCTCGGGGCGGGCGGGCATGGCAGACCTCAGCGCGGCAAGGGCATCAGCAGGGCGAAGGGACCGCGGCCGCGGCCGCGGCGGGGCGGGGAGGCTCAGGCCGACCGCTGGGTGAGCTCGATGAGCACGCCATCAGCGGACTTGGGGTGGATGAACACCACCAAGGAGCCGTGCGCGCCCACCGTGGGGGCCTCGGACAGCAGCCGATAGCCCTTGGCCTTGAGCCTCGCCATGTCCGCGAGGATGTCGTCGGTCTCAAAGCACAGGTGGTGCAGCCCGCCCCCGCGCTTGTCGAGAAAGCCCTGCACGGGGCCACCCCCATCGAGCGGGTGGATGAGCTCGATGTGCGCGGCGGCCACCGCGAAGAAGGCCGTCTGGGTCTGGGCCGCGGCCACGTCCTCGGTGCCCTCCAGCTCGAGGCCAAGGTCGTCCCGAAAGCGCGCGATGGCGGCGGCGAAGTCAGGCACAGCCACGGCGATGTGGTCGAGTCGGGTGATCACGGGCGCACCTCCGGCCGGCGCTTATCGCGACGCCCGCCCGCCCGCTGCCCCGCAGGCTCGCCGCGAAGGCCGCGGCGGATGGGCGCCCCCCGCGGACTGGATACGCCAGCGCTGCTGCACCGCCGCCGCCCGCCCATTCAGGCAGCCCAGGCCCCGCCCTGCGCCGAGGAGAGCCCGCCGATGTCGACCGCGATCACCCCCTATACGCAGCACTATGTGGCCCGAAAAGCCTTCTTCAAGCTGCTCGGCAACGCGTTTCGCCTCTACACCCCCACCGGCGCCTTGGCCTTCTACGTCAAACAAAAGGCGTTCAAGCTCAAAGAGGACATCACGGTCTACACCGACGAAGATCAGCGCGAGGCCGTGCTCAACATCAAGGCCCGCAGCGTGCTCGACTTCTCGGGGACCTACGACGTGACCGATCTCGCGACCGGCGCAACAGTCGGCGCCCTGCAGCGTAATGGCCTCAAGTCGCTGCTCCGGGATGAGTGGTCGATCCTCAACAGCCAGGGCGAAGCCATCGGGAAGATCCTCGAAGACTCCACCCTCCTCGCGCTGCTGCGCCGCTTTTTGAGCAACCTCGTGCCCCAGTCCTTCACGTTCAGCCTCGGCGAGCGCACCGTGGGCCGGGTCAAGCAGCACTTCAACCCTTTCCGCCTCAGCTACGACGTCGACTTCTCCCCCGGCGGTGACGCCCTCGATCCCCGGCTCGGGGTCGCGGCGGTGGTGCTGCTCCTCGCCATCGAGGGCCGTCAAGCTTCGGCTTGAACGATCGGCAGGGGCAGCCCTGATGCAACCGGCCACCGCGGCGACGCTGCCGCGCGGCCCCGGTGTTCGACGCCGCAACGACCGCCCGTGGAGGCCCCTTGGCCCGCCAAAACAAAGTCAGCTGGATCTTCTCGCTCGCCGCGCTGCTCGCGCTCGCCCCCGCCTGTGAGGGCCAGCCCGGCGAGGGCGAAGGCGGCGAGGACCAAGCCGAAGAGGCGCCCGGTCCCGAGCGCCGGGTGCTGGTCGAGGGCGAGGCCGCCGGGCCGGGCGCGGTCGCCGACCACCTCATCACCAGCGGCACCCTCGACAGCGACTCCCAGGCCGACATCATGCCCGAGGCCGCCGGCCTCATCACGCAGGTGCTGGCCGAGGTCGGCGACCCGGTGCGCGCGGGGCAGGTGCTGGCGATCCTCGCCAACCCGAGCCTCGACGCCAACGCCGACCGGGCGAGCATTGAGCTGCAGAAGGCCCGGCAGTCCCTCGACGAGGCCGAGCGCCTGTTCAAACAAGGGGCCATCAGCGAGAGCGAGCTGCGCACCGCGAAGAACGCGCTGGCGGGCGCCGAGACCAGCTTCAACGAGGCCCGCCGAAGCCGCGGCTTCACCCGCATCACCAGCCCCATCGCCGGCACCCTCGCGGTCCGCGACGTGCGGGTCGGCGAGGTCGCCAGCGGCGGCAAGCGGGCCTTCCAGGTGGTGGACATGAACCGCCTGCGGGTGGTGGTGCAGCTCCCCGAAAAAGACCTGCCACGCATTCGTCTCGGCCAGCCCGCCACGCTCGAAGGCGCCTACAACGAAGAGGCGCGGGCCGCGGCCACCGTCGAGCTCATCTCGCCGGTGGTGGACGCGAGCACCGGCACCGTCCAGGTCACGATCCGCCTCGCCCCCGACCAGAGCACCCTACGGCCCGGTCAGTTCGTCAAGGTGCGCCTCGAGGTCGATCGGCGCGACGACGTGCTGACCATCCCCCGCCGGGCCCTGCTCTACGACGAGGGCGAGCCCATCGCCTGGCGGGTCATCGAGGCAAAGGCCCCCGAAGTCGAGCCCAAAGACGG
>CANHON010000357.1 GCA_947462115.1 Deltaproteobacteria bacterium
ACCTCGGCGTTGCCGACGCTGGCGTAGACGTAGCTGCTGTTGAGGGCCATCGGCACCCCGCTGGTGGGGGCCACGAGCCACTCAGGGTGCTCGAGATAGGCGTGCCGCGGGGTGCTCTCGGCGGGCGGCACCGTGCCTTGCCAGAAGGGGACGGCGTTCATGTAGGCGTGCAGCTGCATGCCGCGGCCGTGCGCGACCTCGACGGCCACCGCGAGCGGGTCCCAGCCGGGATCGGCCCCGAGGGTCCCAGTCAACCGCTGCGCCCAGGGCTCAAAATTCGACTGGTAATAGGCGTCGTAGGTGCCCCGACACTGGAAAAAAACGGCGTTGAAGCCCGCGTCTGCGACCTCATCCAGGATCCGGCGGAGGTCCGCCTCGCTGGTCCAGACGTAGCGCGTGATCCAGATCCCCCGGACCTCCTCGGGCAAGCTCGGCGCCGGCTCACCCCCATCGGCGCCGTCCGCGCCGCTGTCCCCGCCGCCGCCGCTGTCCCCGCTGCCGCTGTCCCCGCTGCCGCCGTCCCCCTCGGCGCCGCCGCCCGCGTCCGCCGCCGCGCCGCTGTCCGCGCCGTCGGAGGTCCCCTCCCCTTCGCCCGGGCCCTTCCGCAGCGGGCTGTCCACTGGCACGCAGGCCACGGAGAACAGCGCGCCGACAACAGCGCCCAGCGCGCTCTTTCCGTTGAGGGCTGTGGGGAGCGCGCGCCGCCGGTGCCGCAACATCGCCGCGACCCCTACCAAGGCGAGCCAGCCGCCCGCCTGCCCGCCGGCCGCGCTGCAGCCGCCCGCTGGGTCGGCCTTCGCGGCGCCCCCTTCCGCAGGGCCGGTGTCGGTCGCGTCGAGCCCGTCCGATCCATCTCCCGGGCCCCCGCCGTCGGCGCCGCCGGTGTCACCGGAGCGGTCGGGACAAGCGCGGTCCACGGCCTCGGGGCTGCCCACGCAGAGCTGCGGCCGGCTGCTGTCCTCGCCGATCGCGGCTTTGCTCAGCGCCATCCAGTAGGTTCCTTCCGGCTGATCGCCGAGCGCCACCCGCAGATCGCCCGCGGCCTCGCCCGCGAACAGGGGGGGCTCCACGGGCCCGTCTGTGCGCCCCCCAGCCACGCGGCTCAGCGAGATCCAAACACCGGGATCGCTATCCAGTACGCCAATGTCCATCGGGCCCCCGCGGTGATCCAGCCGCACAAAGACCGCGGCGAGGCTGTAGAGGCGCCCATCGACCACCAGCGCCGCTTCGCCCTCCCCCACCGGGCCGCTCACCGTCGAGCTCACCCCGCCCAGCGCCGCCGCGAAGCTGAACGAGGGCGCGAGCCCCGCCCGGCGGCCGGTCGCGAGGCTCCAGTCCACGAGCTCGGGCCAGCGCTCCGCCAGACCGACCCCAGCGGCCTCGGTCACTGCGAGGAGCGCGTCGAGGGCGGCGTCCCCGCCCATCGACTCCATCGCCTCCATCAGCTCCACCATGATCGACGGGTCGGTGAGCTCGACGAAAAAGGAGAAGACGAGGCCAACCCCGTAGGAGGCGGCGGTGGTCACGCCCGCCGGCGGTCGATCAAAAGGACGGGCCATCTCGTCCTGGTATGCCCCACAGAACCACAGAAAATCATCCACCTCGGGGGAGTACAGGTGCTCGGCCCAGACCGCGCTGCCCTCCGACATCCACACCGGCATGTCGGTGGTGTAGGCGTACTGGACGCCGTGAAAAAGCTCGTGGCTGGCGAGCACCGCAGCCGCCTCCCCGACGCTGGCGTAGCCGTAGCCGGCGAAGTCGTTCTCCACGAGCAGGTGGCCCGCGCAGCGCCCGCCGCGGCAGGCATCGACCGCGAACATGCCGTCCGCTACGCCGGCAAAGTCCACCAAGTAGACGTCCAGCGCGTCGCTCCCGCCGAGCTCGCCGAGGCCGAGCTCCGACTCCGCCACTGGCAGCCGAAAACCCGCGGCCACGGTGCCCTCTAGCGCCGCCTCGGCCTCTGCACCCACCTGGCCCACGATGTCGGGCAGCCCGTCGAGGTCTAAGTCGTCGAGCAGGGCCATGTTGGGGCCCGAGCGGCTAAAGTGCACCCGCACCAGCCCCTCGGGGGTGTCGTAAAAATCAACCACATCCTCCGGCTCGTAGGGGTGGAGCCCGTCCCCGTCGGTGGGGCGGGCGGCCGCGGATGGGACGAGGCCGAGCCCGAGCCCGAGCAAGCAAAGCGGGCGGAGCACCCCGATCGAGTGGGACCGACGGGCAGCGGGGCGGACGACAGGCTTGGACATGCGGGGCTCCAGGACCCCAAGGTAGCCCGCGGCGCGGCGCCCGACCCGGCCCTGCGCTACGGTGGCCCCATGCCGACGACGCCCACCCAGAGCCCCTCCCCGCGCGCCATCCCCCTCGCAGCCTGGCCCGGCCGGGGTCGCCGCGCGGCGTTCCTCACCCTCGGGCTGCTCCGACCGATCACCGCGGCGGCGGGCGGCCCTGGGCTCAGCCTCGACGCGGCCCGCCCGCCCGAGCTGCGGGCCGACGGGCGCTACGACATCGCCGGCTTCGACTGGGAGGTCCTGCCGGGCGTCGTTTTCGCCATGAAGCCGGGCGCTGCGCCCCCTGCCGGCGCCCGTCCCCTCGGCGGACGCAGCTACCTGCTGCCGACCCGCAGCCCCGCCGAGGCGGTCGCGCGCGCGCTGCAGGACCAGGGCGCCCTGGGCGTCGAGGCCGTCTTCCCCGACGTGCGGCTGGAGCGCAGCCGCAGCAGCACCGACTGGGACGACCCCCTCCGCGGCGGACAGTGGTACCTCGACAGCCTGGAGATGGAGGCCCTCTATGCCGTCAGCGAGGGCGATCCCAGCGTTCGCATCGCGGTGATCGACTCCGGGATCGACGTGGCCCACCCCGATCTCGCCGCGGCGGTGCTGGCCCCCTACGACGCCTACAGCGACGACGACGACCCCTCGCCCGACCCCGGGGCCTTCTGCGGCGGCGCCTCCGCGGACATCTGCGATCTCCACGGCACCGCGGTCTCCGGCATCGTGTTGGCCCGCGGCGACAATGGCGTGGGCATCGTCGGTCTCTGCCCCCGCTGCACGCTCGTGCCCATCAAGCTGCTCGGGGACGGGGCCGGCGCGATGAGCGCCGACATCGCGGCCTTCGAGCACGCCATCGCCCAAGACGTGAGCGTGATCAACAACTCCTGGGGCTATACCCGGCCGACCGCCGCGCCGGGCCCCTTGGCCTCGGTCATCGCCCGCGCCGCCACCGAGCCCCGCGGCGGCAAGGGCGCGCTGGTGGTGTTCGCAGCCGGGAATGACGACCGGGAGCTTCGAGACGACGAGCTGACCGGCCTGCCTGGGGTGCTCTGCGTCTCCGCCGCCGACCGCTACGGCAACCCCACGAACTATACGAACCGGGGCGCTTCGGTCGATCTGGCGGCCCCGAGCGCCACCGTCTCCATCGCGCCGGAGGGCGGCTCCACCGAGACCTTCGGGGGCACGAGCGCCGCCGCCCCGGTGGTGAGCGGCGTGGCGGGCTGGGCCTTGTCGGTGCAACCGGGGCTCAGCGCCGCCGAGCTCGCCGACCTGCTGGTGAGCACCGCCCGGCCCAACGCCCTCGTCACCCGGGACGCCGACGGCCACCACGACATCTATGGCTACGGCGAGCTCGATCCGGTCGCGCTGCTGGCGGCGCTCCAAGGCGAGGCCGCGGAGGACACCGGCCCAGCCTCGGACACGGAGCCCGGGCCCGCAGCCGAGGCGGAGCCGCCAGGGAAAAGCAGCGCGGGCTGCGCGTCCACGGCGGAGCGGCCGGGGGCGGGCTGGAGCTTCTTGGCGCTGCTTGCCCTTGGGTGGGCGGGCTCCGGTGGACCTCGGCGCCGCGCCGGGTCATAGTGCGACGCTCACAGGTCTCCCAAGCGCCGCAGGGCGCGCGGCTGGGCCCCAAAACTCAAGCGGAGCCGCGGAGCCTGAGCTGCGCGCCCGCCGACGATGATGGGCAGAAGGAAGGCTGAATGTGGTGGTTGATTGTCGGGACAGCGCTGGCCTCTCAAGATGAGGACACCGTCAAGTCCGCGATCCAGAGCGCCAGCGCTGAAGTAGGCGCGCCGATCGTGGTGGCCGCGGTCGGCGAGGCCGCCGAGACGATCGCCGCCGCCGCCGCCAAGCAGTCGGGGGTGGCCGACACGGTCGTGCGCCGCATGCCGCTGCTGGGCGACCTCTCGGCCGAGCGCAACTTGGTGCTCATCGAGTCCGGTCGGCGCTGCGGGCTCCTCGTGCAGGTCGTCGAGAACAGCGCGCAGGTCTCTCGCTTCGGCGACTGCACCCCCGCGCCGGTGACGGCCGAAGCGACGCCGGTGGTGGCCGCTCGGGTGGCGACGCCCGAGGAGGCCGAGGCCCTCAAGGCCCAGATCGCCGCCTACACCCAGGACCGCCTCGAGGTCCGGCCGATGCCCCGCGACCCGCGCAGCTTCGACGCGGTGAAGTGGGGCGTTTTCGACGGCTCCGGCGCGGTGCTCAGCGCGCGGCGCTTCGCCGAGCAGAGCAACGATCGCGAGCTCATCGACAAGCTCGACGAAGACCTCCTGCGCGCCGAGAAGCGCAGCAAGACCCAGCTCTGGACCGGAGTGGCCATCGCCGCCATGTCGCCGATCCCCCTGCTGTTCGGCGAAGCTGGCCAGCCGGCCACCAACGGCGACCTGCTGTGGACGGGCGGCTTCTTGCTGACCACCGGCACGGTCACCGCGCTGCTCTCCCCGCTCAACCGCAACGGGGTGCGCGAGCGCCAGCGCCACGTCGCCCACTACTACAGCGAAGAGGGCGCCACCCGCCGGGCCGAGGCCGTCAACAAGGCCACGCTCCAGCGCCTGAGCGCCCCGCCCGCCGCCGCGCCCAGCCCGGCCC
>CANHON010000358.1 GCA_947462115.1 Deltaproteobacteria bacterium
ACCGCCGCGACACCGGCCGGAGACGGGCGGGCCGCGCGCTCGGCCGGGACCGGGGCCGGGGACGCGGACGAGGACGCGGACGGCGACGAGGACGCAGACGAGGACGACACAGACGACGGGGCGGACGGCGGGGCGGACGACGGGGCGGACGACGGGGCGGACGATGGGGTGCTCGGGGCCTCGACCGGGGCCGGCGGCGCGGGCGCGGGGCCCTGGGCGACCGGCGCCTCGGCTAGCGGCGGGGCGGGCGCCTGCACGCCAGCCCACAGGGCCAAGATCACCGCCAGCACGCCAATGACAGCGATCGCCACGCCAACCCGATCCCAGCGCCAGACGGGCGAGCGCGGGGCTGCGGGCGCGGGGGCAGGCGGGGCGGCGACCGGGGCCAGCGTGGAGCTGAAGCCCGCGGGGGCCGTCGCGGCGCGGTCGGCCGGGGGCGCGGCGCGGTCGGCCGGGGGCGCGGCGGGCGGCGCAGGAAGGGCGGGCCCGATGGTGGCCGCGACCATCGAGGCGGGCCCAGCCGGCGCGATGAACACGAGCTCGGCCTCGCCGCCGAGGGGCGGGCCCTGGTGGGTCTGGCCGCCGCTCCGGCTGCCGCCGGGCCCCAAGGTGGAGAGCCAGCCGAGGGCCTCGACCGCCGGCTCGCCGAGGGCGTCGGGGCCGCGGGCGCCGCGCAGCCCAGCGAGGGCCTCGGCGAAGGCGGCGGCGCTCGGGTAGCGGGCCTCGGGGCGGAGCTGGGTCGCGCGCTGCAGGACCGGGCGGAGGGCCGGGGGCACCGGCAGCCAGCGCTCGCTCTCGGGCTCGGCCAAGAACAGGTCGACCGGGTTCTCGACCGTGGCGAGGGCGAACAGCGTGGCGCCGGCGGCGTAGAGGTCGGCCGCGGGGCCCACCCGGCTCGCGTCGAGGCGCTGCTCGGGCGCCATATAGGCCAAAGAGCCCATGGCGGCGCCGGTCCGGGTCAGGCGGAGGGCACCGGCGTCGCCGATCAACGCGATGCCGAAGTCGGCGAGCTGCACCCGGCCGTCGGCGCTGAGCAGGAGGTTCTGCGGCTTGACGTCGCGGTGGATGACGCCCGCGGCGTGGGCCGCGGCCAGCGCCGACAGGATCTGCAGGCCGACGCTGAGCAGCCCGTCGAGGGGCATGGGCCCGAGCTCGGCCGCGCGGGTCGAGAGGTTGCCGGCCTCCGCGAGCTCCATCACGATGAAGTCGAGGTCCTCCTCCACGCCGAGATCGGTGACCCGGAGGATGTTGGGGTGCCGCAGGCCCGCCATGGTGCGCGCCTCGGTCGCGAGCCGGCTGCGCAGGCCCTCGCCCCGGGCCCCGGCCTCGAAGTGGATGAGCTTGGCCGCGCGATCGACGTGCAGCAGCTCATCCCGAACGAGGTAGACCTCAGCGGCGCCGCCCCGCCCGAGCGGCCGGCCCACGCGGTAGCGCCCGCCGAGCAGGCGCCCGGTCGGAGGCGTGCCGGTGCCTGCCACCGCTCAGGCCTCGGGGTCGCGGGGGACCACCAGCACCACCTGGCCGGGCCGGAGGCGGCTGCGGCCGGCGCGCTTCTCGAGCAGGGCGCCGGAGAGGCCGAGCCGCACGAGGTCCTTTCGCACCCGGTGCACGAGCACCTGGAAGCTGGCGGGGCCCTTCTGGCTCCACAGCCGGCCCCAAACGCCGCGCATCAGCGCCTCGTCCAAGCACCAGCCCACGTCGTCGTCGGGCAGGCCGGCCGACCGATCCTCGACCACCTGGGCGGCGAGCAGGTGCAGCACGGTGACGCGGTTGCCGGCCCGGACCACGCCCTGCACCTGACCGTCGGCGTCGAGCACCGAGGCCTCGGGACCGCCGCCGCCGTTGACATCGACCCGAAGCGTCCAGGGCTCCTCCGCCAGCGCGGTCAGCGTGCGCTCGCGGGCCGCGGCGTCGTCCACCACCACGATGCGGTGCGGGCCGAGCTGCACCGGCTGGCCCATCGGCAAGCGGCGCGGGGGCCCCCCGTTGGTGACGAGCAGCTCGCCCTCGCCCACCTCGACGTGGTGGGGCGGTCCGGCCTCTTCGTCGTGCTCGTCATCGCCGGCCAGCAGGTGCTCGAGCACGAAGCGGTCGCCCACCCGCAGGGCCCGGCCGGTGTTGAGGTGGATGAGCCAGCGCTCGGCCGGGGGCGCCGCCTCCGACAGGCGCACGCGGGCCCGAACGGTGAGACCGACGCGCAGCAGGTCACCTTCGTTGAGCGACAGGGTGCCGCTCACCCGCTCCTCGTTGACGAAGGTGCCGTTGGTGCTGCCGAGATCGCGCAGCTCCAGCCCGTCGGCGCCCCAGTGCAGCACGAGGTGGTAGCCCGAGACCGCCGGCTCGGGGATCACGAGGTCGTTGTCGGGCGAGCGCCCGACGCGGGTGCTGCCGGGGACCAGCGCCCAGGTGCGGCCCACGCGATCTTGGTCCAAAAACTCCAGCTTCACGCGCACCCCTTCTCGTTGGGCCCCGGACATCACGGGCCACCCTCGGTCGGCAGCCCGCGGGCCAGCCAGGCCTTCCAGCCGCCGGCCAAGGAGTAGACCCGGCGGTAGCCCATGTCTTGAAGCGCCGCCGCCGCCAAGGCCGAGCGGAAGCCACCGCCGCAGTACAGGACGATGGGCTGATCGAGCGAAGGCAGCGCGGCCTCCGCGTCCCGCTCCAGCACGCCCTTGCCGATGTGGAGGGCGCTAAGCGCGTGACCGGCCTGCCACTCGTGATCTTCGCGGGTGTCGACCAGGACCGCGCCCGGCGGCGGGCCGCTCGCCCACTCGTCCACGCTGAGCTCGGTGATGCGGGCCTTGGCGGCGCTCACCAAGGCCAAGAAGCGGGGGCTGTGCTGCATGGGCGCTCCTGCGGAGGGGCATCTACTGTTCGCGGCGCAGGATACACCACGCGGGGCCGGTGCTCCGGACTTGTGCTTAGCTGCGGCCTTTGGAGCGACGGCGGCCGGCTTTGCAGAGGCGCGCGACCTCGTGCTCCACCGGGGCGAGCGGGTCGAGGGTGGGATCGGCCTCGGCCATCAGGGCCAGGGCCTCCTCCACCCGCGAGACCGCCCACACCGAGAAGCGCCCCTCGGCGGCGGCGTGCACGATCTCCTCGTCGAGCATCAGGTCGCTGACGTTGTCTTGGGGGATGATGACCCCCTGGCCCGCCTGCAGGCCCCGGTCCCGGCAGAGGGCGAAGAAGCCCTCCACCTTCTCGGTCACGCCGCCGACCGGCTGGACGTTCCCGTGCTGATCGAGGCTGCCGGTCACCGCCACCCCCTGCCGCAGCGGCACGAGGCCCAAGGCCGACAGCAAGGCCAACAATTCGGCGAGGCTCGCGCTGTCGCCGTCGATGGGGCCGTAGCTCTGCTCGATCGCGAGGCTGGCCCGCAGATCCAGGGGCCGCTCGCGCCCAAAGCGCTGGGTCAGCCAGCCTTGCAGCACCGCCACGCCCTTGTCGAAGCTGCCGCCGCTCAGGCCGCTCTCGCGCTCGATGTTGAGGATGCCCCGGCCCCGGCCCGCGCCGACCGTGGCCGTGATGCGCATGGGCCGGCCGAAGCGGTGGGCGCCCACCGACAGCACCGACAGGCCGTTGACCTGCCCCGTGGCCACGCCCTCGGTGAGCACCTTGGTGGTGCCGCGCAGCAGCTCCTCGTGCAGCTCCACCTGGGCCCGACCGGCGCGGGCGTCGCGGGCGCGGGCGGCGGCGCGGATGGCGGCGGCGTCGACCACGGCCCCCGAGCGGCGCGGCTGGGCCTCGCGGAGCAGATCGGCCATGCGCCCAAAGTCGAGCAGCACCTTGCCGCCCGCCCCGCCTGCGCGGGCCGCCTCCTCGAAAATAGCGCCGAGGCCGTCTTCTCGAAGGGGGGCCAGGCCCTCGCGCTCGCCGATGCGCCGGAGCACGCCCGAGACCGCGCGGGGCAGGCCCGGCTGGTAGTTCACGAGGCTGCTGAACTCCGCCAGCACCTTGAACACCGCCGGGAAGTCCTCGTCGCCCTCGTGCAGGCCCATGAAGATGCTCATATTACCGACGAGCACGATCTTCACGTCGAGGGGCAGCGGGTCGGGGCGCAGGGCAGCGCAGGCCCCTTGGGTCGCCACGTCGAGGTTCTGCACGCCGACCTGCCCAAAGCGCATGGACCGGATCAGGGTCTTCCACACGCCGGGCTCGGCGAGGGCGTCGGCCACGTCGAGCACCAAAAAGCCGCCGTCGGCGTCGTGCAGCAGGCCGCCGCGCAGGCGGGTGTGGTCCGGGGGCTGGCCTTGCAGGCCGTCGGTGACCACGCCGCCGAACAGGGTGGCGAAGGTCGGGTCGGGCGCGACGATCACCGGGGCCTCGGCGCCGGGGCCGGCGCTGCACAGCACCTGCACCGACAGGGCCGAGAACAGCACGCCAGCGACGGGATCGGGCTCGCTGCCCGGGAGGAAAGCGGCGTGGTGCTCGGTGAGCTCGGCCTCGAGCTCGGCCAGCCAGCCCTTGAGCTTGGGGAAGGCCCGGCGCACCCCCTTGAGCAAGGGGCGGAGGGCCTCGCGAACCGCCTCGCGCTCCAATTGATCGACCGCGCGGCTGGTGGCGCGGGCCGCGGCTCGGACCACGACGAGGGCCCGCCCCAGGGCGTCTTCGTAGGTGCGGAAGCCTTCGAGCACCTGGGCCACCGGGCGCTCCTCGACCTTCTCGTCGTCGGCCAGCAGGCGGGCGTCCCCGCGGCGCATCGGCCCGGCCTCGGTCTTGAAAATGACGACGGGGTCCTCGTCCTCATCGGACTCCATGATCGCGAAGCCGTCTTGATCCATGCGCCGCTGCAGGCTGACGATCGCCCCGCCTTCGCCGGCCTCCAGCGCGTCGAGGGTGGCCTGGCGCCG
>CANHON010000359.1 GCA_947462115.1 Deltaproteobacteria bacterium
GATTGACGTCGCACACGCTGCTCAGCGACGGCCAAGACCAGTGCGCCGCCCCGACCTTCAGCCCCGACGGCGCCCGGCTCGTGTGGTCCTGCTACGACCCCGAGCGCGGGCCGGCCATCTACCTCGCGGACGGCGAGGGCCAAAACACCCGACGGCTGCTCGATCAGCGCTTCGCCATCGACTTTGCCTGGCGGCCGGACGGCGAGGCCTTCGCCTTCTCGGCCAGCCACCTCGTCGATCGATTCAACGCCTACTCCGACGTCTACTTTTACGCGCTGGACGGCGCCCTCAGCGCGCTGACCAACGGCGAGCGGGCCCGCAACCCCGCCTACTCGCCCGACGGCGCCCGCCTCGTGTTCGTGACCAACGAGGCCCAAGAGAACCAACTCAAGCAGCTCACGGTCGACAAGACCATCGCCACGCTCTACGCGCCCGGCGACCACACCCAGCTCTCCACCCCGCGGTGGAGCCCCGACGGCCGCAGCCTGCTCGTCTCCGCCTGGAGCGGCGGCCAGCGCGACCTCTGGCTCCTGAGCGCCACCGGCGAGCCCCTCCGCCGGCTCACCGCCGACCCCGCCGAGGACATCGACCCCACGTGGTCGCCCGACGGCCAGCGGATCTTCTGGAGCAGCGACCGGGGCGGTGTTTACAACATCTGGACGGTCAGCCTGCACGACGAGGCGCTGCACCAGGTCACCAACGTGCTCAGCGGCGCCTTCGCCCCGTCCATCCGCGCCGACGGCGGCCTGCTCGCCTTCGAGGTCTACAGCAACAACGGCATGGACATCGCCACCATGCCGCTCGATCCGGCGACTTGGCGAGCGATGGGCGCGCTGCAGCCCCCCGAGGCCGCACAGGGCCCGCTGGCCCCCTTGTCGGCCGCTTTGCCCGCGCCCGGCTGGACCCCGCCGCCGCCCGCGCCGCCGAAGGCCCCCGACGACGCCAAAGACGTCGAGGCCCCGGACCTCGGCCACAAGTTCCGCATCCGGCGCGGGGGCGCGGCGCCCGCGGTCCCCACCGCCTTCGAGCGCCCGCCCCTCGAGGGCGTCGATGGCCTCGGCGGCGCCCTCTACGGCCTCAGCGCGCTCGGCGGCACCTGGGGTCTGCCCGGCGAGGCGCGGCACCCCGGCGAGCTGCACGGCGACGCCCCCCGCGCCCAGCTCGGCCCCGCGGACGCGCCCGGCGGGGGCCTCGGGGTGGACGACCCCACCCGCACCGGCAGCGGCGAGAAGGCCGAGCAGGACTACGCCTTCACGCACCCCGTCGCGCGATACCGCGCCTACCGCAGCCTCGCGCCCCGCTACCTCATCCCCGGCGTCTCGCTCACCCAGTACGGCCTGCGCGGGACCTTGGCCACCGCCGGCACCGACGTGCTGCGGCGCTACGCCTACTCGATGTTCGGCAGCTACCAAACCGACGCCGACTTCTTCGGCTGGGGCGGCGCGCTGTCCTACAACCAGCTCCTGCCGCTGATGACCGTCGGCGCCTACACGAGCGCCATCAACTTCGGCACCCTCGCCGAGCTGCAGGGCCTCGACCACGGCGCCGGCCTCACCGTGCCCTCGGTGGTCAACACCGACAAGCTGTATTGGGAGCGCCGCACCACCGGCTACGCCCAAGTCTCTTGGCCAATCAACGAGTATCAGGGCTTGTTCGTGCGCTACTTGGCCGAGCTGCGCGAGCCCAAGGACCCGCTGAGCCCCGAGACCTACCGGCCGAGCCTCGCCACCCGCGGCCTGCTGTCCAGCGTGGGCATGGGCTGGACGATGTACCGCGGCCGGGCCTTCCAGCGGTCGATCTCGGCGGAGCAGGCGCGCTCCCTGAGCCTGTCGGGCAACCTCAGCAGCCGCTTCTTGGGCAGCTATACCCTCGACGACAATGACGCGCCCCAGGCCTTTGACCGCCTGCAGCTCATGGCCGAGCTGCGCGAGTACCGCAGCCTGCCCTGGGGCCACAACCACGTCTTCGCCGCCAAGCTGGCCGGCGGCGCCAGCCTGGGGGATCAGCTCCGCCAGGGCAGCTTCCGCCTCGGCGGCACCTTCGGCGAGTCTTCGGCCTACACCCTGCCCACCGAGCTGCGGGCGATGCGCGGCTTCCCGATCGCGGTGGTCGGCGGCGACTGGTACTACTTGGGCAGCGCCGAGTACCGTGTGCCCTTGATTTGGGTGGATCGCGGCGCCGGCATCCTGCCCGCCTACCTCCGCAACGTCTCAGCGGCCGTCTTCACCGACGTCGGCGACGCCTTCAGCGAGCTCAGCGCCGCCGAGGCCGCCGCGCTGCGGGCCGGCGTGGGCGCCGAGCTGCGGGCCTCCCTCATCCTCGCCTGGGGCCTGCCCCTCACCCTGCGCGCCGGCTACGGCTTCGCCGCTGTCGGCGAAGGTGGCGTGCCGCTCGGTGATCTCAGCGGCCTCTACGGCAGCTTGGGCGGCAGCTTCTAGCCCACCGCCCGCCCCTGGAGCCCCCATGTCCGCCCCCGCTGGCGCGCGCGCCCCTGTGCCCTCCTGCCTGCCCGACCGCTGCCCGGGTCCCCGCCCGGGCCGCGACCCTGCGGCGGTCCGCGCCGTCGGGCTCGCCCTCCTGTGCCTCGCGGGGGCCTTGGCCGCCGCCCCCGCGCGGGCCTGGACTGAGCCCAGCCGGGGCGCCTTGCGCGCCGGAGACTGCGGGCCCGCCTTGGCCGATCCCGCCGGCCCCACCACCGACGCCGAGCGCTTGGCCCTCGCCCGCTGTCGCCTGCGCACCGGGGCGCCCGCCGCCGCCATCGCCGCGATGGCCGGCATGAACGCCGAAGAATGGGGCCCGTGGATCGCCCTGACCGAGGCCGAGGCCCTGCTCAGCGCCGGCAAGCCCGGCCCCGCCGCCGCGCGCCTCCGGGGCCTGCAGCTCCCCGGGCCGGCCGGCGAGCTCGCCCAGCTGTTGCGCGGGCGGGCCCTCATCGAGTCGGGCGACCTCGAAGGCGGCCGACAGGCCCTCTCCGCCCTGCTCAGCGGCGCCTTGGCCGAGCGCGGGGCCGCCACCCGCCCCGGCGGCGCCGACCCCGCCGAGGTGCGGTGGTGGTTGGCCCAAGGTGCCCTGCGGCGCGGTGATCTCGAGGCGGCCGTGCCCGCCTTGGAGCGGGTCTGGACCTTCCACCCCGCCCATCCCCGCGGGGCCGAGGCCGAGGCCCACCTCAAGCAGCTCGGCCGCGACCCCAGCCGGGCCAGCGCGCCCGAGGACCGCGCCCGCCTCCAGGAACGCGTCCGCACCTTGGACAAGCTCAACCTCAGCGCCGAGGCCCTCGCCCTGCGCGACCGCTTGGGCCCGATGACCCCGCGCGAAGAGGCCAAGGCCGCCTTCGCCGGGCGCGACTACGCCCGGGCCGCCAAAGCCTACGGCAAGATGGGCGAAAAAAGCGACAGCGACGCCTTTGACGAGGCCTTGGCCACCAGCCGGGCCGGCGACTACGCCCGGGCCGCCCGCCTCTACACCGCGCTCTACACCGCCAAGCCCACCGGCCCCAAGTCCGACACCGCGAGCTTCAAGGTCGGCTACCTCTCCTACGACGCCGGCGAGCTCGAAGCGGCGATCCCGGCCTTGCGGGCCCACCTTCAGCGCTACCCATCGAGCAAGCACGCCGACGAGGCCCGGTGGTTCATCGGCTGGGCCTATGTGCGCCTCGACCGGAGCGCCGAGGCCCGCGCCGCCCTCGACGAATTGACCCGCCTGCACCCGAGCTCCGAGCTCTCGGCCGGGGCCCGCTACTGGAAGGCCCGCCTCGCCGAGCGCGCCGGCGAGGCCGATCTCGCCCGCCAAGGCTACCAGAGCGTCCTCAAAACAACGCCCACCAGCGGCTATGCCTGGTTCGCCGCCCAGCGACTCAACCAGCGCTACGCCGGGGTCCGCCCGAGCCCGCCGCCGCCCGCGCCCGCCGCCTTGGCCGCCCTGCCGCGCTGGCGCCGGGGCCTCGCGATGGCCGAGGTGGGCCTGGACGCCTGGGCCCGCGAGGAGCTCGCCGGGGTCGCCGCCGCCGCCAAGGCCGCGGGTCCCGAGGCCCGCCTCGCCTACGCCCACGCCCTGGTGCTCGCCGGCGAATTCACCGGGGCCAAGGCCGCGCTCGGCCGCCCCTGCGGGAGCCCCGGCCCCAGCGCCGATCCCGCCATCGTCGGCGTCTGCTGGCCCCGGCCCTTGGGCGACGAGGCCCTGCGCCGGGCCCAGGCCGGCCAGCTCGACCCGAACCTCCCCTTCGGCATCATGATGGCCGAGAGCGGCATGCAGCCCGAGGTCAGCTCCCCGGCCGGCGCCCGCGGCCTCATGCAGCTCATGCCGGCCCTGGGCCAGCGCCTCGAGGGGGCCCGCGGCCAGCCCTTCGAGCCCGATTGGCTGTACCAGCCCGGCTACAACGCCGCGCTCGGCATCGAGGAGCTCAGCAACCTCCAGCGCAGCTTCGGCGGCCGCCTCGTCGGGAGCAGCCTGCCCGCCGTGATCGCCGGCTACAACGGCGGCCCGGAGGCCGTCGAGCGCTGGCTCGCGCTCGACCCGCCCCCGCCCGAGGCCGACCGCTTCGCCGAGGACATCAGCTTCACCGAGACCCGCCGCTACGTGAAGCGCGTGCTCGGCTACCTTCAGACCTGGCGCCTCGTCTACGGCGACGCCCCGGCCCGCTAGCTGTCCCAGGGCGCGCCACGGATGTGCCCAGCCTGTCACGCAGCCGGCCGCCCCGCCGCTTGACATCGCCTTGGCAAAGGGAAAATGCAGGGCTCGGCGCCTGCCCGCCCCATCCGGGCCCCGGCGCGCTGGATCTCGGCCCCCGCGCCCGGATCCCCCACCGCACCGCCGGTCGAGGCTGAGCCTCACCGCGCCCCGGAGCCCC
>CANHON010000360.1 GCA_947462115.1 Deltaproteobacteria bacterium
CGGAAAGGTCCGGGCCGCGCTCGACGACTACATGGGCCGGCTGGCCTCGGGCGCCATCGCCCGCACCCGCTGAGCCGCGTGGCCTAAGCCCCGCTGGCCGACCGCTCCGCGCCCTCGGGGGCGGTCGGCCGCCCGAGGCCCCAGACCAGGGCGGCGCAGGCGAGGCCCGAAGCCGGCAGGCAGAGCCAGGGGGAGAGGCCGAGGCCGGCGGGCAGAGTGCCGAGCAGCACGCTGATCACGCCGCCGGCGACGGCGTAGGGGAGCTGGGTGCGCACGTGGGCGCCGAGCTCGCAGCCCGAGCCGGTCGCCGAGAGGATGGTCGTGTCGCTGATGGGCGAGCAGTGGTCGCCCCAGACGGCGCCCGAGAGCACGGCCGAGGTGGTGGCGACGGCCACGGCGGGGTCGGTCTGGAAGGCCAGGGGGATGGCGAGCGGCAGCAGCACGCCCATCGTGCCGAAGCTGGTGCCGGTGGCGAAGGAGATCCCGGCGGCGACCAGGAAGACCAGGCTCGGCAAGCTCCAGCCCGGGAGCGCGCTGCCGAGCGCGCCGACGATGAAATTCGCGGCCTCCAAGGCGCCGATGACGTTGGAGAGCGCCCAGGCGCAGAACAGCACGATCAGCGGCTCCACCAGCTCGCGCACCCCGCCGAGCGCGGCCTCCAGCGTGGCGGTGAGGGCCAGCGCGCCGCTCGCCTGGCTGAGCAGCAAGGCCAGCAGCAGCCCGGCGATGCTGCCGTGGAGCATGGCGTCGTAGCCGTCGGCCCCGCCGATGATCTCAAAAAGGGCCGCTCCGGGAGGCGCCTTGCTGGTGCCCTGAAGGCCGATGCTGAGGGCGGTCACGCCGACCAGGGCCGCGATGGGGACCACGGCGACCCAAGCGCTCACCCGGGCAGCCCCGCTCGCCCCGCTCGCTTGGGGAGCGTCCGGCGCGGGGCCGAGCTGGGCGGCGCGCTCGGCGGCCCACATCGGCCCAAAATCCCGCCCGCTCCAGGCGATCATGCCGGTGAGCATGATGGCGACCAGCGGATAGGACCGGTAGCTGAGCCCCTCCATGAAAAAGCTGTAGGCGTTGATGTTTTGGCCCGCGGCCTTGAGCGCCGTGTCGATGAGACCGACCTCGAAGCCGATCCAGGTGCTGACCAAGGCCACCGTGGCCACCGGCGCTGCGGTGCTGTCCACGAGGAAGGCCAGCTTCTCCCTGGAGATCCGCAGGCGGTCGGTGAGGGGACGCATGCCGGCGCCGACCACGAGGCAGTTGGCGTAGTCGTCGAAAAAGACGATCATCCCGGCCATCCAGGTGGCGAACATCCCGGCCCGGCGGCTGGTGGCGGCGCCGGCGAGGCGGTCGACCAGCGCGCGGGTGGCGCCGGCTTTGCTCAGCACCGCGACGGTGGCGGCGATGAAGGCCGAGAACAGCGTCACCTTCACGTGATCGCGCTCGGCGATGGTGTCGATGATCAGCGGATCGACGACCCGCAGGGTCGCTTCGAAGGGGTCGCCGCCGACGAGCAGCAGGGCGCCCACGAGCAGGCCGGCGCCCAGCGCGACGAGCACCTGCCGGGTGGTGAGGGCGAGGCCGACCGCGACCAGCACGGGCAGGAGGGCGAGCGGGCCCCCTACGCCGATGGCGTCGGGCCAAGGCGAGGGGGTGGCGAGCAGCGGGGACATGCGGGCACTCCAGGCGGCGGACCGGGCGATGGTGGGCCTTGGGCCGGCCCTCGGTCAAGTCCGCCGACGCCGGCCCCGGGCGGATAGCGGGGCCGACGGCGCGCCGGCGCCAGGGGGGCGACATGGCGGGGAGCACCGGGGGCGCGGCAGTGAAGTGGGCGCGGAGAATAACGCTGGGCACGCCGATCCCGCCCTTCGAGGAGCTGCCGGTCGGCCGGCTGCCGGTGCTCAACCAGCCCCTCGCCGAGGCCCAGGCCCAGGCCCTCGCCGAGAACGGCCTCCAGCTCGTTGATGCGCCGCCTGCGGGCGAGCCCTGTCTGCTCTATTCGGACCGCGCCTACTTCAACGGGGCGGCCCTGCGGCGGCTGCTCGCGGCCGGGCAAGGGCAGGCGCGGCTCCTCGACGCCGAGCTGTGGCGCACGGTCGGGCCGCTGCAGCCGGCGGCGCGCCCCGGCCTGCAGGAGCTCGCTGTCGTGCCGGACGGCCGGGGCCCCGAGGGCGCGCTGGCCGAGGCCCTCCTGCTCGGGGCGCTGCCAGAGCTGGTCTTGGAGCTTGGCTTGCGCGATCTGGGGCCGGAGCTGCCCCGACCGCACCCGGCGATGGCCCACGCCCTGCGCCCGGTGAAGGTCGGTGAGGCGGTGGTGCACACGCTGAGCCACTGGAGTCACCTGCTGCGCGCCAATCAGCTCGCGCTCGGTGCGCTCGGCGAGGCGGCGCGGGCGCGTTTTGAGGCCAGCGGTCCGCTGCGGCGGGCTGTTGAGGTGCTGCGGGTGCTCGCCCAGGCCGGGAGCGCCGACCCGAGCCGGGTGGCGGCGGCGCTGACCCAGCGCGGGGCCGGCTGCAAGATCCACCCCACCGCCTCGGTCGAGGCCTGTCTGCTCGGCGAGGGCGTGGAGATCGGCGCCTACTCGCTGGTCCGGGGCTGCGTGCTCGGGCCGGGGGCCAAGGTGGAGGAGCACGCGACGGTGCTGAGCTCGGTGCTCGGGCCCCGCGCCCACGTCGGCCGCTACGGCTTCTGCCACCTGAACCTGCTGATGCAGGAGGCCCGCATCTCCACCGGCGGCGGCTACCAGGCCAGCGTGTTCGGCGAGGGCTGCTTCATGGCCTGGGGCGCCACTGCCCTCGACATGAGCTTTGGGCGCGAGGTGATGGTGGAGCAGCAGGGCGCGCTCGTGCCCTCCGGCCACCACTTGCTGGGCGTGGCCATCGGTCCCCGGGCGGTCGTCGGCAACCGGGTGCGGCTGCAGCATGGTGTGAGCGTGCCTGCTGACGCTGTTTTGGTCGGTCCGGCGGACGACCTGCTGCGGGGCTGGGGCCCGTCCCCGGTCGAGGCGGGGCCCCACCGGGCGGTGGCCGGCCGGGCGGATCCCCTGCGTCGCGTCCCTTAGCCGGCGTTCAAGCGGAGCAAGCGGACGCTCAGCGCCGCGCGCGGGCCACGCTGGCCACGCCCTCGGGGGTGGCCGGGATGATGCCCTTCTCGGTGATGATGCCGCGGATCAGCGCGGCGGGCGTGACGTCGAAGGCGGGGTTTCGCGCGGCGGCCCCCGGCGGCACCGTGCGGACGCGCCGCAGCACGCCGTCTTCGTCGAGGCCGGTGGTCCAGCAGACCTCGTCGCCGCTGCGCTCCTCGATGGGGATCTGCGCGCCGGTGGCGGTGTCGAGGTCGATGGTGGTGGTCGGCGCCGCCACGTAGAAGGGCACGCCGTGCCGCTGCGCGACGACCGCGGAGCTGTAGGTGCCGATCTTGTTGGCCACGTCGCCGTTCGCGGCGATGCGGTCGGCGCCGACGATGACCAGATCGATCTCGCCCTGGGCCATGAAGTAGCCGGTGGCGTTGTCGGCGATCACAGCGTGGGGCACGCCCTCTTGGCCGAGCTCCCAGGCGGTGAGGCTGGCCCCTTGGCCCCGCGGCCGGGTCTCGTCCACGAACACGAAGGCGCGGCGGCCGGCGCGCACGGCGGCGTAGACCGGCGAGAGCGCGCTGCCCCAGTCCACGAAGGCGAGCCAGCCGGCGTTGCAGTGGGTGCTGACCCGGGCGCCGTCGTGGATGAGGGCGGCCCCGTGCTGGCCGATGCGGGCGCAGCAGTCGGCGTCGTCGTCGGCCACGGCTTGGGCGGCCTGCACCGCGGCGCGCCGGGCGGCGGCGGGGTCCGGCGCGCGCAGCGCGGCCTCCAGCACGGTGTCGACGCCATAGAACAGGTTCTGGGCGGTCGGGCGGGTGGCCCGGAGCAGGGCGGCGTCGGCGCGAAGGGCGGCCTCGAAGCCGTGGTCTGGCGCCAACAGCGCCGCTTGGGCCACCCCGAGCGCCCCGGTCGCGCCGATGGCGCCGGCGCCCCGCACGGTCATGTCGCGGATGGCGGCGGCGGTCTCGGCGGCGGTGGCGCAGCGCTTGAGGGCGAAGCGGTGGGGCAGCAGGGTCTGATCGATGAGCACCACGTCGGTCCCGTCGAGCGTGACCGTGCGGTGGGGGGCTCCATTGACGTGCATGGCGGTCCTCAGGGTGTGGAGGCGGCGCCCCGGCCGAGGCTGGGCTCGCCCTCCGATGGGTCGAGCGGGGCGAGCCTGCCCTCTTCGCCGCTGCGGAAGCGCAGCCAGCCGAGGTAATTCTCGCGCCACCACTCGCGGAAGTTCATGTGGGCGGCGCGCCCCTCGATGAGGTGCCGGTAGGCGCCATCGGTGTACTGCCGGCCGGTGATCCAGTCGTGCACGCTGATCTCGCCGTGATCCCACAGCGCGAACTGGGCGCTGTTGAAGGTCCAGCTCCCGGTGTTGACGTAGCGCTGGCCCGTCGGCAGGGTGATCAGGCCCGGCAGGTGGCTGTGGCCGGTGATCAGCACCTTGTAGGGCTGGCCGGGGAGGGCCCGGCTGACGCCGTCGTAGAGCATCCCGGCGTCGCCGATCTGGTTCTGCGTCCAGTAGTAGATCATCGTCTGCAGGCCGCGGAACAGCTCGGGGCGGCTCAGGGCCCGCGCCGCCCGATCGCCCACAGCGACGAGGCTCGCCCACTTGTGGAACATCCAAAAGGCCATCCGGGTGGCCGGGTTGTAGAAGTTCTCGAGGGGCAGGCGGATCCAGGTGTTGAAGATCCGCTCGACGAAGTGGTGCACCATGGTGTGCACGTGGGTCTGCTCGAGGTTGGGGCCGATGTGCCGATCGTATTGATATC
>CANHON010000361.1 GCA_947462115.1 Deltaproteobacteria bacterium
ATGCCTGGCATGGTCCACCTGGAGCCGGTCTTCATCGATCTGGCCCGCCTGCACCCGGACCAGCTCCCGAGCGAAGACGACGAGCAGACCGTCGGTCTGCGCTTCACCTTGGAGCTGATGGCCGTCGCCCGGCGGCCCGACCTGTGGGCCCAGGTGGCCCGCCGCGCCCGCATGCTCGGGCGGCTGCGCGCGAGCCCGCTGCGCGACCACCGGCTGGGCTACATACCACACGTGGCGAGCTGCGGCCCGACGGCCGATGAGCTCGCCACCATCGACGGCGCGCTCGCCGGGGAGGGTTCGAACATGGGCGCATGGATGGAGCAGCTGATCCAAGAGGGCATCGATCGGGGCGAGGCCAGCGGAGCCGTGCGCACCCTCCGCCGGGCGCTGCAGCGGCGCTTCGGCGCGCTGAGCGAGGTCCACGAGGAGCGCCTGCAGCGGGCCACCCTCGACGAGGTGGACCGGCTGGTCGAGCGCTTGTTCACCGCCCGCAGCCTCGATGAGCTGTTCGCGGGCTGAGCGCCTCGCGCGCGCCAGGCGGGCGGCCTGGGGGCGCACCGCGCCCGTCGCGCCCGCGCGAACGAGGGCGGCGCCCGAGCCAGGGCCGACAGCCGCCGACCGCCAGCGGCGGGCGGGGCGCCCAGATGATTGAAACATGGATGTTTCGCAGGCTGGCAACCCCAGGAGGCCGGGCGGGCCCACCGGTCCGAGAGGGCAGCCCGCGCCGAGGCGGCCGCCTGCGCTACGCTCAGCCCCGGTGGGGCGCACCGCCCCGCGCCGGAGCGTCCATGAAGTCCACCCGCCTCCTCCTCCGCTGGCTCGGCCTCTCGGCCGCCTTCGGGGCCGCCTGTGGCCTCTCCGCTTGCGACCGCCCCGTGCCCGAGGCCGCGACGACCGCCGAGCCCGCGCGGCAGCCACTGAGCGAGAATGGCGTGATACAGCGGATGGCGGTCGAGCGGGAAGCGGGGGCGGCGGCGGCGGGTCCGCGCCTGTTCTGGGCCGACCGCTCGGCCGAGCCGTTGCGCGGGAGCGACGCGCGGTCGGCAGCGCTGCGGGCCACGCCAGGGCTGCTGCTGCAGCGGGGGCACGCCGGTCCGGCGGTGGAGGCGCTCGCCCCCTTCGCGGCGGTGGCGCTCGACGGCGGCGGCCTGCTGCTGCGGCAGCGGGCGGTCGTGGGCGGGCTCGAGGTGCAGCACAGCGAGCTGGCGGTGATCCTCGACGGGCAGCAGCGCCTCATCGGCTTCACGCTCGGCGCCGCCTATGACTGGCCGCTGGGCGCCGGGCCCAAGGGGGACGCGCGCCTCGGGCTCGCCGACGCGGTGGCGGTGGCGGTCGACGATCGGCTCGGGGTGCGCCTCCCCGCCGGCGCGCTGTGGGCGCCGAAGGCCGCCCCGGGGAGCTGGGTGACGCTGCCGCGGCCGACCGCGCTGGGGCTGCGCTGGACCGAGGCGCCCCGGGCGCGGGCCGTGCTGGTCAACGGCGAAGATGGCTTGCAGCACGCTGTAGAGGTCGAGGTTCAGGTGGGGGTGGCCGGCGAGCCGGAGCCGGCGCTGTGGCGGCTGACGGTGAGCGCCGAGACGGGCGCGGTGCTGCGTCGCGAGCCGCTCACCCACCACGTCGACTACCGCGTCTGGGCCGAGCCCACCGGCGATCTGCGGCCGCTCGACAGCCCCTGGGAGGACATGAGCCCGCACCCCACTGGCCTGCCCGACACCCTGTGGCCGGGCCACGTGAGCACCGTGCTGGTGAGCGTAGACGGCCTGAACCACCCGCCGGGCGGCGGGCCCGCCGACCCCTGGCTGCCGCTGGGCGCGGTGGAGACCAGCGGCAACAACGTCGAGGCCTACAGCGACGCCGAGTCGCCGGACGGGCTCAGCGGCAGCGACGCGCGGGCCGGCGTGAGCGCGCCCGACACCTTCGATTGGGCCTATGACCTCGAGGCCGAGCCGCTCATCGACGCCGAGCAGCGGGATGCGGCCACCGTGCAGATCTTCTACACGACGAACTGGCTGCACGACTGGTTCTACGACTCGGGCTTCGACGAGGCCAACGGGGTCGCCCAGCTCGACAATTACGGCCGGGGCGGCGTAGACGGCGACCCGCTCAAGGTCGAGGTGCAGGACGGCGCGCGGGCCGGCAGCCGAAACAACGCGAACATGAGCACCCCGGCCGACGGCAGCCGGCCGCGCATGCAGGTCTACCTGTGGGATGGGGCCCGGCGCTCGGCGCTGGACACGAGCCCCGACGGCGTCTCTTATGACCGCTCCACGGCGAGTTTTGGGCCGACGGCCTTCGACTTCAGCGCGCCCCTGGCCCTCCCCGGCGGCGACGGACGGGCCTGCGAACCGCTGGGCGTAGACCTCAGCGGCGCGGTGGCCCTGGTGGACCGGGGCGACTGCACCTTCGTCGAGAAGGCGCTCCACGTGCAGGCGGCGGGGGGCCTCGGCCTGCTCATCGCCAACAATACCACCGGCGGGCCGCCGAGCATGGGCAGCTCCACCGACGGGAGCAGCGTCACCATCGCCGTTCTCGGGGTCAGCCAGACGGACGGCGCGCAGCTGCGGGCGGCCATGGCGGCGGGCGAAGCGACCGAGGCGGCCCTGATGCGCGCCGACGAGCCGACGGTGGACGGCGCCCTGGACAACACGGTGGTGGCCCATGAGTGGGGTCACTACCTGTTTGGTCGATTGGGCGCTTGCGGCACCAACCAGTGCGGCGGGATCAACGAGGGCTGGGCGGACTTCGTGGCCTTACACCTTATGTTACGCGAGGGCGATGACCGCACTGGCGCCTACGCATCGGCGCCCTACGCCGCCTCGGGGGCCGATGACGACCCCACCTACTATGGCGTTCGCCGGGTGCCCTACTCGGTGAACCCCGACCTCAACGCGCTCAGCTTCCGTCACATCGCCAACGGCGAGGCGCTGCCCACCGGCCACCCGGTCGCCGCCAGCGGGGCCAACGCCGGGGTGCACAACACCGGAGAGGTCTGGGCCACGGCGGTCTTTGAGGCCTATGTGGCGCTGCACGACCAAGCCGAGGCCGACGGCCGCCCCTTCGACGAGGTGCAGCGGCGCATGAGCGACATCCTCGTGGCGGGCCGGGCCGCCGCGCCCACCGACCCCACCTTCACCGAGCTGCGCGACGCCTTGCTCATGGCGGCCGCCGCCATCGAGCCCGCCGACGCCGAGGTGATGGCCGCGGCCTTCGCGCGGCGGGGCATGGGCTCCTGCGCGGTGTCGCCGCCCCGCACGACGGCCGACAACATCGGCGTGGTGGAGGACTTCGACCTGCGGCCGGCGCTGGCCCTCGGCGCGCTCACGGTCAGCGACAGCCCGCGCAGCTGCGACGGGGACGGGGTGCTCGACGGCGGCGAGCTCGGCGAGATCAGCGTGCTTGTCAGCAACAACGGCAGCGCGCCCCTCCAGCTCGACTCCCTCGTGTTCACGCCCAGCGAGGCGCTGCCCGGCCTCTCCCTGCCGGAGGGGGACACCGCCGCCGTGCCGGCCATCCCGCCCTTCAGCAGCCTGCGCGTGGCGCTGCCCCTCTTCTACGACCGGCACGAAGCGGCGCCCTCCACCCTCACCTGGACGGTGCGGGCCGCGGCCGCCGACGCCTGCACCCCCGAGGCTGAGCTCAGCCTGTTCACGCACCTGGAGTCGGACCCCACGCCCCGCTCGAGCGCACGGGAGGAGTTCAGCGTCAACGACGGCAGCTGGACCCTCGAGGGCGACGGCGCCGCGGAGATCTGGGGCTACCTGCTCAACGCGGACGGCGAAGACAGCCTGCTGGGCGTCGATCTCAGCGGGATCACCGACACCAGCGTCGCCTCGCCGCCCTTCTTGGCCTCGGCCACCGACCCGCTGCGCCTGAGCCTGCGCCACCGCTACCAGTACGAGCAGAGCGGCGGCACCGACTGGGACGGCGGGGTCATCGAGCTGCGGGTGGACGGCGGCGACTGGACGGACATCAGCGCGTGGGTGGACCCCGGCTACACCGGCACCCTCACCACCAGCTCCGACAACCCGCTCGGCGACCGCCGGGCCTTCACCGGCCAGAGCGCGGGGTGGCCGGCCTTCGCCGACCAGACCATCGAGCTCGGCGACGCGCTGGCCGGCAGCACGGTGGAGCTGCGCCTGCGCATCGGCACCGATCAGTCAGTGGGCGACGTGGGCTGGGAGCTCGACGCCGTCGCGCTGGAGGGCATCGACGACGCGCCGTTCTCGGCCTGGCAAAACGACGCGCTGGACTGCAACCCGCCGCCGCTGGCCGACGCGGGCCCCGACCAGGGCGCCCTGCCCGAAGCGGCGGTGGCGCTGGACGGCTCGGCCTCCTCCGACCCGGATGGGGAGCCCTTGACCTTCAGCTGGGCGCAGCTGGCCGGCCCGGCGGTGGTCCTCGACGACCCGAGCGCCAGCGCGCCTGGCTTCACCGCCCCGCTGGGCGCCGCCGAGCCGCAGGTCCTGGTCTTTGCGCTCACGGTCTCGGACGACGCGCTGACCGACACCGACGAGGTGCAGGTGGTGGTCGAGGCCCTGCCGCCGCCCGAGGACACCGGCGAGCCCGCCGACGACGGCGCCCCCGAGCCCGACGGCGACAGCGGCGCGGACGGCGGCGCGGACGGCGGCCCGACGGCGGACAGCCCCGACGAAGACGGCGCGCCCGCGGCCGATCCCGAGGCGGGCAAGGCGACGGGCTGCGCCTGCAGCTCCAGCGCCCCGGCGCCGAGCGCCGCATGGCTGGCCCTGCCCCTCCTGCTGGCGGGGGCCCGACGCCGCCGGCGCTGAGCCCGCGGCGCCAGGGAGCCGAGGGGC
>CANHON010000362.1 GCA_947462115.1 Deltaproteobacteria bacterium
CAACGCCACCGGCTGCGCCGCCCACGCCCGCCGTGCGTGGGTCGTGGCCAGCACCTATGCCCAGCACCGGTCCGCCTTCGGCAAGCCCATCGCTGACTTCGCTTCGGTGCGCGAGACCCTCGCCTGGATGCGCGCGGACGCCACCGCCAGCCTCGCCGGCAGCCTGCTGCTCGCCTCCCTGCAGGAGCGGCTCGATCGGGGCGCGCTGTCGCCGGCCGAGTCGGCGTTCTTCCGCGTGGCGGTCAACCTCCACAAGCTCCGGACCGCGAGCCTCGCCCACGATGCCGTCAACCGGGGCATTGAGGTGCTCGGCGGCAATGGCGCCATCGAGAGCTTCAGCGTGCTGCCGCGGCTGCTCCGGGACAACGTCGTCTATGAGAATTGGGAGGGCACCCACAACGTCCTGCGGGCGCAGGTGCTCCGGGACTGCCTCCGGTATGGCCTGCATCAGGGCTTTTTCGCTACCCTCGCCACGATGCTCCCCGAGGCGGAGCGCGCGCTGCTCGACGCCGACGCTGCGGCGCTCGACGACTGCTTGGCGGCGCCGACCGACCTCCGCGAGCTGCGCTTCCGGCCCCTGGCGGATCGGATGGCGACCTGGACGATGATGGCGGCCCTGGCGCCGATCCCGTCGCTGGCCCCGCACCGGGCGCTGAGCGGTCGGCACCTGTGGCCGCTGCCCATCGACGCGGCGCACCTCGCGCGCCTCGGTGCGCTCATGCGGCCCGATCCCCCGCGCTGATCGGGCTTCAGCCGGGGCTCAGGGCGCGGTGCTGCAGCTGCGCCGGGCGGCCGGCGTCGGCTCTTCGCGCGACTCGACGAAGACCTTCTCGGGCCAGCGGATGTAGCCCGCGTTCCACACTTCGTTGTGCTCCAGGCGCACGTCGATCTCTTTGACCTTGCGGCCGTCGAGCCAGATCACCGCCGTGGCCGTGAGCTCGCCCGCGCCATGATCGGAGAAGTAGTGGACCATCACGTCGTAGTCGCCGTTGGCGGGCACCGGGATCACGATGTTCTCGGGCCCGTAGCCGACCGACTCGTCGACATCGAGGGCGAGCAAGGGGTCGTCCGTGCTCACGCCCGCGACGCCCCAATCGGGCGCCTCGTTGCACCAGTTGCAGTCGCCGGGGGACTGGTAGAAGGTGTAGCCGCGCTCGACGAGGTGCAGGTCCAGGTCGGCGTCGGCCGCATCCCAGTACAGCTCGACGTGGAGCTGGTTGGCGGGCACGCTGTCGAAGCGGCAGATGGCCGGCGCGCTGGTGAGCCCCACGTCGTTGGTGACCCTGAGCTGCACTTCGTACTCGCCGGCCACGTCCGCGAACAGGTCGGTGGTCGGGCCGGTGAGGACGCTGAGCGCCGTCGCCGATGACGAGGGCCGGTCGGTGAGGCTCCACAGGTAGCTGAGGCCGCCGCCCATCGGGTCCACCGAGGTGGCGCCGCTCAAGGTCACGGTCTGCAGCGGCTCCACGCCGGTGGGGCAGTCGATGACCGCCTCGGGGTACTCGAAGTCGCTGCCGCCGTTGCCGCGCAGCTCGACCTGCACCTCGGGCTCGTCCGGGTCGTTGGTGAACAGCGTCAGCTGGGTGGTGTCGCCGTCGATGCCGGTGGGCGCGTACTCAAAGACCATCGGGTTGCTGCCGCCGGGCGCGGTCTCGAAGCCGGCCGCCGCCGCGGGCGGGCTCACGAGCGTGAAGGCGCCGGAGCCCGAGAACGCGATGTTGGTCACCAGCAGGGGCGCCTCGCCGACGTTGCGCAGGTCGAGGAAGGCCTGGCTCGTATCGCCGGGGATGAGGCTCCCGAAGTCTACGATCCCATCGCCCACGTCAATGTCGGGGACCGGCACCGCCCGACCGCTCGCGGCGATCGGCACTTCGAGGTCGGGGCTCTCCCCGTCATTGCTGTGGATGATCAGGGTCCGGCTGTAGTCGGCGATGGCCGCGGGCGTGAAGGTCACGCCGATGGTCAGGTTGTTCGACTCATCGAGCTCGCTGCCGACCGTCGCCGTCGTGGGCGTGATGGTGAACGAGCCGTCGTCGTTGTCGGCGAGCTCGATCTCGGTGATGTCGAGGGCGACGCGGCCGGTGTTGACGATCTGCAGCGTCTGCTCGACCGTCTCGCCCTGCACGACGACGCCGAAGTCGAGGGCCGTGGGGGCCACCGACATCTTCGGCTCGATCTTGTTGATGCTGCTCTCCGGCGCGCCGGAGCAAGCAGCCGTGAGGGTCACCAGAACGAGGGCGGCCTTGCGCATCGTGGCCTCCTGGGTGCGGAATTCAGCGGTCATTCGCGGCAACGCCCCGAGGGGATGGAGTAGGACGCGGGCTCGGTGCCGTAGGGGCCGAAGCCGATCTCGTCCGGGGTATAGCGGATGAACCCGACCTCCCACATCTGGCCGCGGCGGATGGGCTTGCTCTCCTCGTGCTCGATCACGCCGTCGATCCAGATCCGGACCGTGGCGACGATCGGCACCGTGCGGTCGCTGCGCGAGTCCGAGAAGGCGTGGACAAACACCTCGTAGTCGCCAGCGTAGGGCGAGTCGAGCTGGATGTTCTCGGGTCCGTAGCCAGTGACGTCGTCGAGCGCGAGCACCGGGTCATCGAAGCCGCCGGACTCGCCCCACTCGGGGTTGGGGTTGCAGTAGTGGCAATCGCCCCGAATATCAAAGGCGTCGAAGCCGGCCTGGATGAGGTGCAGGTCGAGGTCGGAGTTGGGCTGGTCCCAGCTCATCTCGACGTGGATGTTGTTCTCGGGCGTGGCGCGGAAGCTGCAGGTCGCCGGCTCGCTGGTCAGGCCGATCTCGTTGGTGACCTGGAGCTGCACCTCCCAATCGCCGGCGAGGTCCACGAACATCTGGCTGTAGGGGTCGGTGGGCCGGGCGACGTCGCCGCGGGAGCCCGTCGGCCGGCCGATGACGGACCAGGCGTAGGTCAGCTCGCCGCCGAGCGGATCGCTGGAGCGCCGGCCGTCCAGCAGGACGTTGACGGGCGGCGCGACGGCGTCGGTGGGGCAGTCCACGACCGCGATGGGGTACTGGAAGTCGCCCCCGCCATTGCCCAAAAGGATGACCTCAGCGCTATCTTCGTCGGGGTCGTTGGAGGTGATCACCACCCGCGCGTTGTCGCCGGCCTCGGCCGGGGGCTGGTAGTCCACGATCACCGTGGTGGTCGCGCCCGCCGCGATGTCGAAGGGGAAGGACTGGGGCGAGGGGAAGCCAAAGGCCGCCGAGCCGTCGATGCGCATGCCCGTGACCGTCAGCGGACCCTCCCCTTCGTTGGTGATGGTGAAGAACTTGCTGGTCGAAGTTCCCGTCGTCTGAAGGCCGAAGTCTACCGAGCCCGGGGACAGCGCGATGTCGGGGATGGGCCCGTCGATGCCCGCGCCGGAGACCGGGATGAACAGCTGCGGGGTATCCGGGTCATCGCTGACGATGATCAGGTTGCGGTTGTAGTCGATGTAGGTGGCGGGCTCGAAGCGTAGGCCGATGTCGAGGGTCTGGTCCTCCAGCAGCTCGATGGGGAGCTCGCCGTCGAAGCTCAGGCCGTAGGCCCCCTCGGCGTCGTCGCCGAAGCCGATCGAGGAGATGGTGAGGGGGGCCCGGGAGGCGTTGCCGATGGTGGCTTTGGTGCTGGCGTCGTAGAGCACGATGACGCCGCCAAAGTCGATGGCGGGGGTGAACGCCACGATGTCAGGGTCGATGGCGGTGAATTTCTGATCGACCGTCTCGCCGCAGCCGACCGCGGTGAGCAGCAGCGCGGAGGCGCCGCCGGCGAAAAGGCGCGCGCGGGCGCGGAGGGAGGGGGTCGCTCGCAGCATCGGGGTCATGCCATCTCCGTCGCCGCGCATGGCCACGCGCGGATCCAAGCGCAGGGTAGCCGGCTGCTGGCTCGGCGTCGACGGCGGGGAGCCGGGCGAAGCTGGCCGCGATAAGCTCGGCGTGGTGTTGCGGGTGGGCCCGCTCCCGGGGAAGCTTGGGGCGGAGCGGCTCCTTCCCACGGGCGCGATCCCTCGGCCCGCACGGAAGTACCACCGACATCTTCCGGGCGATTCCACCGTGGGGGGGGCTCCATGCCCTCCCGCTCCGCCCGCCCCCAGCCAGAGGACTCCATGACCCCCTCCTTCCTGCTGCTGCTGCTCTCCTGCGGGGCCTGCTTTCGCAACTGCTTCGACCCGACCTTGCCCCAGCAGGACAACAACGACGACGAGACGGAAGATCCGCCCGTGGTCGATACGGGGGACCCGCCCGAGGACTCCGGGCCGCTGCCGCCGCCCCCGCCCTGCACCTTCCCCGAGGTCGAGCCCAACGACCTGCCCAGCGCGGCCATGCCCATTGAGATGGAGGGCTGGGCTTGTGGGACGCTCGAAGACGCCGAGGACGACTCGGACAACGACATGGTCTCCTTCGTGGTGGCCGAGTCCGGCTGGGTCTCCCTGTGGGGCCGCGGCGAGGACATCGGCTCCTTCTCGGACCTTGAGCTCAACGTCTGGGTCTACCCCGAGGGCAGCTCCTCCTACGACGAGCTGCTCCTGCCCGACTCGTCCCCCGGCAGCACCGACCCGCGCATGACCTTCCCGGTCGAAGCCGGTGATACGGTCAAGGTCAGCATCAAGGACCGCCGCGGCGGCTCCGGCCCCGCCTATGTCTGGGAGTTCTTGGCCACCTCGGAGAAGGAGCCCCCCATCCTCTGCGATGACAACGAGGATGAGACGCTGGGCGGCACCAACAACGACTCCGTCACGCGCGCGGCCCAGCCGCTCACCACGGGCGCCGTCATGTGCGGCCTCACCACCGGCGTGGACACCCGTGACCA
>CANHON010000363.1 GCA_947462115.1 Deltaproteobacteria bacterium
CGCGTCGCCCACCCGCCCGCCGGGGCGCTGTTGGTCGCCACAGTGCAGCACCCCGCCCAAGAAGGTGCCGGTGGTGAGCACCACCGCGGACCCGTAGAGCGCGCGACCGCCGACGAGGCGGAGGCCGATGACCCGGCCGCCCTCGGTGAGCAGCGCCTCGACCTCCCCTTCGGCCAGGGAGATCCTCGGATGGCCCCAGAGCTGGGCCTGAAGGGCGGCGGGGTAATGGTGGACGCACACCTGGGCGCGGCTGGCCTGGACCGCGAGGCCCTTGCGGGTGTTGAGGCGCCGGTGCTGCACGCAGCTCTGGTCGGCGACCACGGCCATGATGCCGCCGAGCGCGTCAATCTCACGAACGAGGTGGCCCTTGGCGAGGCCGCCCACCGCGGGGTTGCAGGAGAGGCGCCCGGCGTGCTCCGCGTGGAGGGTCACGATCGTGACCTGTCGACCGAGGCGCGCGGCCGCCATCGCGGCCTCGGCCCCCGCATGCCCAGCGCCGACGACGAGGACATCCGCGTGATCGCCCGCAGCGCGGGGCTCGGGCGGACACGGCAGCGCCGGGGGCCGCGGCGTGGGAAGCTGGGGGCTCGGCATGGTCGCTCCGCAGGTCCGCGAATGGGCCGCTGGCCGGGTGCCGCGGCGCTCGATCCCAAAGCGCGCTCAGCGGCCGCCGAGCGCCGCCCACAAGCCGCCGAAGGTGGTCACCAGCAGCACCAAGCCGAGCAGGTACCAGCGCAGCTCGCTCCAGATGCCGGGCGGGTGGGCCTCGGCGGCCTCGGGCGGCGCCTCCTGGGCGAGCGCGGGCTCACCGCGCCACCACCGCGCCAAGCCCGCGGGCCGCGGCACGAGCATCGGGACAGCCGCGCGGTAGCGGTCGTAGCGGGCGCCGAAGCGCTGATCGCAGAACCGCTCCTGCAGCAGGCGGTTGGTGATCAAGGAGTAGACCACGAGCACCGGCACAAAGTAGGCCAAGAAGCTGAAGCTGCCCCAAGCGACGCCGAGGCCGGTGACCCCGAGCAGCTTGCCGATGACCGAAGGGTGCCGGATCGCGGTGTAGGGGCCGGTGTCGACCATCGTCGTGGGGCCGCCATCGACGTGGGTGCCGGGCGAGCCGCCCCCGGCGAGGAACAGGAAGCCGTAGACGTACCAGACCCAAGCGCCGCCGACGCCGATGCACAGCAGGCCCACCAGCAGGCGGAGGGTGGGGTCCCAGAGCGGCTGAATGTCCTGGGCGGCGTCAATCTGGGCGGCGATCCAACACATGAGCATCGCGGCGGGGAACATCACGAAGATGTGCACCGCGAAGTTCTTGTAGAGGGCCGGCTGGCGGATCGCGGCCACGCAGTCCCAGAACGGAGGGTGCCGCGGCAGGGGCGCGGCGCCGCCGGTCGGCGCTTGGGTGGCCCCGGATGTGGGGGTGGACGTTTTCATGGGGCGATCCTACCTCACCACGGGCGGCGGGGCGTCCCTTCTCAGCCGCGGTCTGGCTGGCCGAAGGCGCGGTGGGGCCAGGGGCGCAAGACCCAGTGGCTCCCCGGCCGCGTCGATGGGAGGTTCCAAGAGAAAATAACGTGCAGCAGGTAGTCTTCGGCGTCGATCACCGCCTCGCCCCAGCGGCGTAGGCCCGCGGGCGCCCCTGGGGCGGCCGCCCGTACGAGGAGCTGCGCTTCGGCGGGGTCGATCCGGCCGACGGCCGCCAGCGCGCGTCGACCCAGCACGGACGAGACCTCCGCGGGCGACACCGTGGGGTCGAGGGGGGCGGCGGCGGCGGCGATCCGCTCGTCAGGGTCCCGGCTCATGCGGGCCACCGCCGCCTGGGCCTCGCTCGAGGGCGGCGCGCCTGTGGCCTTCATCGCCTGGATCGCCGCCGCGAGCGCCTCCGTCGCCCGCAGCCGCAGCTCGGCGTCGGGGTGGTCCAAGAACCGGAGGACGGGGGCAGGGTCGGGGTGGGCGAGGGCCGCGAGGCTGACCAGGGCCGTGACGACGGTGTCGGGGTCGGTGTCGGCGAGAGCGGCGACGAGGGCGGGCCCCGCCGCTGGGCTCCGACCGAGGGCGCCGACCGCCGCCTTCCGCAGCTCGGAGTCGGGGCTGGCGAGCAGCGGCGCGAGCACCTCGGCGGCCCAGGCTTCGCCTTCGATGAGCTTGCAGAGGTCTTTTTGGGCGACAGCGTCTGGGGACGCCAGGGCCGCCTCGGCCTCGCCACGGCTGCGGGGGCGGCTCGGCGGCGCGTAGCCCCGGGGTGGCGCGACCGGCCTCCCCAGCTGGGCGAGGGCGCGGGCCGCGGCTTCGCCGACGAGGGCCGTGGGGCTGGCCAAGGCGGCCTCCAGCGCCGTCACCGTCTCGGGGCCTGGGAAGGTGGGGAGCGCTTCGATGGCCCGGCGCTGGACGAAGGTGTTGGGGTCCTGGGCCGCGCGGCGCAGGCCCTCCGCCGCTTCGGCCCGGCCCAGCGCGCCCTCCGGCGCCCGCTTCAGAGACAGGGCCGCTTCGCGCCGCACGTCAATGTCGACGTCGTTGAGCATGGCGGTGAGGGCGGGCAGGCCGTGGGGATCGCCGCCCAGGCCCGCCGCGGCCTTCCAGCGCAGGTAGGCGTCGGGGTGGGCGGCGGCCTGGAGCAGCCCCGGGCGCGCCGCGTCGTGGGCGCCGCCGTGGGCCAGCTCGACGAGGCCCTGCGCTGCCGACACCCGCACGAAGCTTGACGGATCGGCGAGGGCGGCCTGCAGCGCGTCGACTTCACGCAGGCGGTGGAGGGCGCGGGCCCGCACCAGGGGCTCGGGGTCGGCGAGCAGCCTCGGGGCGAGCTGGGGGTCGGCCGCGGCCGCCAGCCGGACGGAGATGTCGGGGTCCAGGGCGGTCGGGCTCCCTCGGCGGGCGCGGGGGTCGGGCGCTTCGCCCGTCGGCCCCAGCGCGAGCGCGCCCCGGATGCCGGGGTCGATCGCCGTGAGCTCGGCCTCGGACAGCGCGGCGGCGGCGAGCGCGGCGGCGGCGGGCGTGACCGGCAGCTCAAAGTGGGCGCCGATGGCCTGCGCGGCAGCGGCGGCGAGCAGCAGGGGGCCCGGCGTCGGCGGAGCCTCGCCCCACTGGCGCAGCGCCGCCACCGGATCGACGACAGAGACGCGCACCTCGGCGAGGGGGCGCCAGTCTTGGCGGTCCTCGGCGCCGGGCGGGAGCACCACGAGCAGGCCGTCGGGCCGGGGCGGGCCGGGCTGCAGCAGACCGCGCAGCGCCTCGGGCGAGCCCTCTGCCAGCCACAGCGCCCAGACCTCGCCGGGGCGGGGCGCGGGCCAGCGCCCGGTCCACGGGGCGATCGACCCCTGAAGGGCCGCTGCCAGCGCCTGGGGGCCGGGTGCGGTGGGGTCGGGCGCGAGCACGGTCACGCGCGCGGGCGGCTCGGCTTCCGGGCGCTGGCCGCCCTGGACGCCGCCGGGTCGGTGGGCCGGTGGGCCGCCAGTAGGGGGCCCTCGCTTGGCCTCAAACGGCGCCTCAGCGGCTGGGTTTGGGTCGGGGGCCGCGCCGCTGCAGCCGAGAGCCCAGGCCAGGGCCAAGGCGCCGAGGGGGCGCCGGCGGGCCGCGGGCCAGCGCTGCGGGGGAGGGCGCTCGTCGAGGGCGCGGCGCATGGCGCTCCGGGGAGCTGGGGGTGGGCTGTGCGGTGAGCTGCGCGGTGAGCTGCGCGGTGAGCTGCGCGGTGGCTGCGCTGCCGCAGGGGCTGGCGTTCGTCGCGCTTCCCTCTGGGCCGCTTCTGGGCTATTTTGCTCGGACCTGAGGTGCAAAATGTCTATGGGGTCCCCTGAGATCGCGCGCGATGCGCAGCCCGAAGTCGAGACCATGCCGGACCTGCCCCCCGACCCCGTCGGCCGTCCGCGCTTCGACCGCTCCGACTTCAAGGCCGAGGTGGCCGCCAAGGCCGCGGCCCAGAGCGTCCACACCCCGGACAAGCGCCAAGCGGCCCTGCGCGAGCTGGACGTCTACTCCAAGATGGCGGTCGAGCACTCCGAGCGCCAGTACGCTGTTCACGGCACGCTCCACGACGTCGCCAAGCGCGCCATCCAGGCCGATGACCTGTGGGAGCGCCCCTGGGTGCCCTGGGACTACGACCTCGGGCAGGTCGATCAGCACCCGATCTGGGAGCGCTGGTCGCGGCGGCAGCGCCTCGCCTGGAACCACCTGCAGTGGGGCCTCGACTACACGATCGTCGGCCGCGGCGAGCAGCAGATCATCGTGCTGAACAACCATGCCGTCGCCTCCTACGCGACGGTGCTGCCGAGCGTGGTCGATCTGGAGAAGCGCGAGAGCTACGAGGAGGTCGATCATCTCGAGGCCTTCGCCGTCGGCCTTCACGCGCTCCGGGCCCGCTACCTGCCCCGCCGCAAAGAGCTGCTGTGGGCCACGTCGCCCTCCGGCTTCGCCAACGATCGGCTCAACCGGCTGAGCCGCGAGGCCATCGGTCAGGTCGCCCGGCGCGTGCTCGGGGCCAACTTCCCCACGCTGTTCTTCCTCACCCGCGGGATGAAGACCCACAACTTCAAGCCCTTCGAGAACGGGATCGCCGGCTTCCAGGAGGCGCCGCACGGCATTCGGCAGATCTCGCACCTGCACCGGCTCGACGAGTCGCGCCACATGGCCACCTCGCTCTACCTCGCACAGCTCAGCAACGTGGTGCTCGACACGGTTCCGGTGGAGTCGCGCCTGCTGTTCGCGGCGGCAGTGCAGGCGGCGTGGCCGGTCCAGCGGCAGGTCGAGAACCGGGTCGGCTACTGGAAGGCGGTGCTGAACGAGGCGCCCATCTACGGTGACCTGACCC
>CANHON010000364.1 GCA_947462115.1 Deltaproteobacteria bacterium
CGGGGCGGTTGTCGCCGTGGAAGGTGGCGTCGACGATGAGCCGAAGGTGCTCCCCGGCGTCCTTCAGCGTGGCCTGCACCCGCTCCCTCGGGGTGCAGGGCCGGCCGTGCCACATCGTCTCCAGGTTGAGGGGGCCGAGCTCTCCGTTGCTTGGGCGGAGAACATCGTTGGACAGGGTGTTGTCGTTGAGTTCCACGGAGGCTCCTGCGGGGGCGCCGCTCGCGCTGCGGCGGGGCTGCAGGCTACCAGGGGCGCGGGCGCCGCGCGGCACCAGCGGGCGCGCGGGCCGGGAGGGTCGATGGACAGGTCGGGGGCGGCGCAGCCGCGGGTGGTGGTGCAGAAGTACGGCGGCTCGTCGGTGGCCGACGTCAGCCGCATCCGCGAGGTCGCGGCGCGGGTGGTGCAGAGCGTCCAAGCCGGGGATTCGGTGGTGGTCGTCGTTTCGGCGATGGGCAACACCACCAATGAGCTGCTGGAGCTGGCCCGGTCGGTCAGCCCGAACCCGGGCCGCCGCGAGCTCGACCTGCTGGTGAGCGTCGGGGAGCGGGTGAGCATGACCCTGCTCGCGATGGCGATCCAGGACCTCGGCGTGCCAGCGGTCTCCTTCACCGGCAGCCAGTCCGGCATCATCACCGACGAGCGCCACGTGGCGGCCCGGGTGCTCGAGGTCCGGCCCCACCGCCTGCGGGCGGCCCTCGACAGCGGCGCTGTCGCCATTGTCGCTGGATTTCAGGGGGTGAGCCGCAGCGGTGAGGTCACCACCCTCGGGCGGGGCGGCTCCGATACGACGGCGGTGGTGCTGGCCGCCGCCCTGGGCGCCCACCACTGCGAGATCTGCAGCGACGTCGACGGCGTCTGGTCGGCCGATCCGAGGGTGGTGCCCGGCGCGCGGCGCCTCGATGAGCTGCCCCTCGACGGCGCGGTGGCCTTGGCCCAGTCTGGCGCCAAGGTGCTGCTCGCGGAGGCGGTCGAGCGGGCGCGGGAGTGGGGCGTGGAGCTGCACGCGGCCGCCACCGCCCGCCCGCCGGGCTCGGGCTCGCGGTTGCCGCCCGGTCCGGCCCCCGCGGCCCCGATGGCGGTCACCGCCGACGCCGAGCTGGTGCTCGTCGCGCTGGAGGGCGCCGATTGGCGCGCGGCCCTCGGGGCGCTCCCTGGCGGCGCGCTCCGGTCGGTGTTCGTTGAGAGTGGCGTTGGTAAGGCGATCCTCGACATGAGGAACCTCGCGGCACCGCCCCCGGGGGCCGAGCCCACCGCCACCCTGACCGTGGTCAGCCGGCAGGTTGTGAGCGAGCCCCTGCTGCAGCTGGAGGCCCTCGCGGCCCTGGATGCGGCGGGGGTCGAGGTCTTCGGGGTCTACGCCGCTGGCGAGCGGTGGACGGCCCGGGTGGCCCCCGATCAAGCGGCGGTCGGGCAGCGGGCCCTGCACGCCGCCCTCGTGGAGCGCTGAGGGGCCCGCTCAGCGTCCCGATCAGGGCGCGCCGCGGTCCTTCGATGTTTTTCCCGGCGGGCGATCACAGCGGGCCGCGCCCAGGCCACTCCGCAGAGAGGGGCGCGGTCTGCCCGGTTGCGGCCGCGATCCCGCGACCGTAGACTGGTCGCCTCCTACGACCCGGAGCCCACGCGATGATGCTGCGCCAGTTCCTCAACCCGCCCAACTGGTTCACGGCCGCGAGCATGTTTTGCGGCCTCTACAGCATCGTGCTCGCCACGGGCGTCGGGGGAGACCAGAACTTCTACCGCGCGGGCCTGATGATCCTGTTCGCGGGCGTCTTCGACACCATCGACGGCAGCGTGGCGCGCCTCACCAAGACGGGCTCCGAGTTTGGCGTGCAGCTCGACTCTTTGGTGGACGTGGTGAGCTTTGGCATCGCGCCGGCGGTGCTGCTCTACGCCTGGGGCACGCACGCGCTGGGCCTCGTGGGGCTCGCCGGGGCCTTCTTTTTTGCGCTCTGCGGTGTCTTTCGGCTGGCGCGCTTCAACTGCAAGACCGACGGCACCAAGACCCTGTTCACCGAGGGCCTGACCATCACGATGGGCGGGTCGATGGTCGCGGCGGCGGTCATGGCCCACGCCCGGGCGCTGCCGGACCAAGACATCCCGCCCGTCGGTATTTTGGCGATCGCCATGGCGCTGGCCCTGCTCATGGTCAGCAGCGTCCCCTTCCGCGGCTGGAAGACCCTGAAGCTCCGTCGGCGCGACATCCTCGGCATCTCGTTGATGCTCGGCTTCACCCTGCTCATGGCCGTGCGCTACGACATCAGCTTGGCCTTCTTTACGGCCCTGACGATCTACTCGGCCTCGGGCCCGGTCGAGGCGCTGGTCACCCGCAAGTGGACGGTCGCCGATGAGGCGGGCGTGGGCATGGCGGCCATGGCTGGCCCGGACTCGGTGGTGCGCGAGGCCCTCGACGCCTTGGACGCCCTCGATGAAGAAGACGAAGGCGCCTGAGCGCTCCGCGGTCCGCCGGGAGGCCGACACGCTAAGGGGTCCGGCCCGCGCCTCCGGAGCCCCCTGATGTCTGACGCCCCCGAGGCCCTCCTGCGCTCCGAGCGGGCGGTGCTGCTGCTGCTCGCCGCCGTGCAGTTCGTGAACATCGTGGACTTCATGATGGTCATGCCGCTGGGCCCGGACTTCGCCCGGGATCTGGGCATCGACACGGCCAAGCTCGGCGTGATCGGCGGCGCCTACACCGCTTCGGCCGCGGTCGCAGGGGTGCTGGGCTCGACGGTGCTCGATCGGTTCGATCGGCGCACCGCCCTGATGGTCGCCAACATCGGCCTCGCCTTTGGCACGCTGATGGGCGCGTTCGCCACCGATCTCAACAGTTTGCTTGCCGCGCGGGTGCTGGCGGGCTTCTTCGGCGGGCCGGCCACGGCGGTGGCCTATGCCATCGTCACCGACCTCATCCCGATCGCTCGGCGGGGCCGGGCGATGGGCATGATCATGGGCGCCTTCTCGATCGCCTCGGTGCTCGGGGTGCCGGCGGGCCTCGAGCTCGCCCGCTTTGGCGGCTGGCGCACGCCCTTCGTGGTGTTGGCCGCCGCCGGGCTGCTCGTCGCGGTGGTGGGGCGGGTCCTGCTGCCCTCGCTCCGCGGCCACCTGCAGCGGGTCGGGCCGGCGCTGGACATGGCGGCGCTGTTCTCGCGGCCGGTGGTCATCGGCGCTCTGATCCTCAACCTGCTCGGCCACCTCGCGCGCTTCTCGATCATCCCCTTCATCTCGCCCTTTGTGCTCATCAACATGGGCCTCCCGCGCAGCGAGCTCGGCGTGCTCTACATGGTCGGCGGGGTGAGCTCCTTGATCACGCTGCGGGTGATGGGGCCGCTGGTCGATCGGCTCGGGGTGAGCCGGGTGTTCGCCGCGGGCTCGCTGGGCGTGGTGCTGACCACCGGCGTCGCCTTTGTGCCGGAGCCGGGCTGGTTGCCGCCGCTGGCGCTGTTCCCCTTGTTCATGGCCTCGACCTCGGCGGCCAACGTCGCGCAGCAGACCTTGTGCACGGCGGTGCCGGGCCCGGCGGAGCGGGCGCGCTACCAGTCGGCCCAGTCGGCCCTTCAGCACATGGGGGCGGCCCTGGGCGCCTCGATCGGCACGGCCATCCTCAGCTCCGACCCGGAGAACGGCGGGAGCTTGATCGGAATGCCCATCTTGGCGATGTTCTCGATGACCATCTGCATGCTGTTGCCGCCCCTGGCGGTGTGGGTGAAGACGAGCCTCGCCGCCCAGCCCGAGCCCCTCCGCCCGGTCGGGGGCTGAGCGCGCGCCAGCCGGTCGGTCCGTCGGCCGCCATCGAGGAGCAGCACCCATGTCCCTGTTGCGTGATCAGCTCGCCGCCGCGGGCCTTCGCCAGAGCCCCGCCGCCGCTGCCGCCGCCGCCGCGCCGGTCGATCCCGCCGACCACCTGCTGTCCGATCAGGGCCACCTCGGCAGCGCCTGGCTCCAGACCTTGGCCAGCCTCGTGCAGCAGACCCCCGGCGCGCCGGCCCTCAAGGCCCAGCCCCCGCTCGGTCAGGCCCGTCAAGTGCATGATCAGCTGAGCAAGCTGCTCAAGTCCTCGGGGCGCCGCCGCGAGCTGGAGGCCCTGGTGGACGCGCGCAAGCGCTTCGACACCGAGCGCGAGGACACCGCTTGGCGGCGGGTGAAGGCCCGGCTCGAGGCGGCGGGGGTGAGCGAAAAGGCCTACCGCTCGCTCAAGCAGCAGGAGGGGCGCGACGCGCTCGCGACCCACCGGGCGCTCAGCAAGGTGCCCGAGGACGAGCTGCGCGGGATGGGGGCGGAGCGGCTCCGGGAGCGGCTCGGCTGAGCTTGTCCGAGCGCGCGCCACAAGCCCGAGCGTTCGGGGCCGGGGCGCTGTGCGGAGCCAGCGCAGGATCTGCGCGCGGAGGGCGGGTCCTGCGCGGCGGAGCTGGCCGGGGCCTTGCGCGCCCTTGCCACCGGCAAGCATGCTCATCCGTCGGCTCCTGCAGGCGCCCCCAGCCTCCGCGCCGGGCCGCCCCGCACCCGCTGCTCGGCCTAGCCCTGCGGTCATCGCCTTGATGTTGGCTTGATTTGAAACGAGCGCCCCCCGACCTCCGCCGCCTCGCCGCCTGCGCTGCGCTCGCTCTGGGCCTCAGCGCGCGCGTCGAGGCCGCCGATCGCCCCGATCAGGCCTTCGTCGTCCACAATTATGGGCTGCGGGAGGGCCTGCCGCAGGCTTCGGTCACCGACGTGGTGCATGACGCCAGCGGCCGGCTGTGGGCCACGACCTTTGGCGGGCTCAGCTCCTACGACGGCGTGGAGTTTGAGCGCTAC
>CANHON010000365.1 GCA_947462115.1 Deltaproteobacteria bacterium
ACGGCGATCTTGGCGCGGTGGCCGGGCTCCCGGGCGCAGTGCTCGATCCGGACGAGGCCTTCGTAGATCTCGGGGACCTCCTTCTCGAAGAGCTTCATCAGCAGGCCGGGGTGCGTGCGGCTCAGCTCGACCTGGGGGGCCTTGGACGCGCGGGTGATGTCGAGCACATAGGCCTCGATTCGGTCGCCCTGGCGGTAGGTCTCGGTGGGCACCTGCTCGCGCTTCTTGAGCAGGGCCTCGGCGCGGCCGAGGTCGACCACGATGTTGCCCTTCTCAAAACGCCGGACGATGCCGGTGATGAGCTCGCCCTTGCGGTCCTTGAACTCGTTGAAGGTCATCTCCCGCTCGGCATCGCGGAGCTTCTGGATGATGACCTGCTTGGCGGTCTGCGCGGCGATCCGGCCGAGATCCTCCAGGTGCAAGATCTGCCCGAGCGACTCGCCGAGCTGGCACTCCGGGTCGGCCTCGCGGGCGAGGTCGATCTGGATCTCGCGCTCCTCGTCGTCGATCTCCTCGACGACGGTGCGGAACTCAAAGAGCTCCACTTCGCCCAGGTCTTCGTTGTAGGCCGCTTCAATGTGACGGTTCATGCCGTACTTTTTGCGGGCGGCAGCCACCATCGCTTGCTCGATCACCTCGACCAGGGCGTCCCGGGGGATGTTCTTGTCACGATGGACGACGTCGATCAAACGGGCAAGTTCGCTGATCATGGCTGTTCTCCTTCAACCTCGGGCAGCCCCTCCTCACCGAAGCGGAGGAACTCCTCCGTTGTCAGATCGAGGTGGGCGCGGTCGATGTCCGCGAGCGGGATGCTGTGGTCGGCGCCGTCGACGTGCAGGGTGAGCAGATCGCCCTGCATCGCCACGAGGCGCCCGGTGTAGCGCTTGCGCCCCGTTCCGGGGATCATGCGCAGCTTGAAGCCGTAGCCGACGAAGCGGCGGAAGTCCGAGAGGCGCTCCACCGGGCGCTCGATGCCGGGGCTTGAGACCTCCAAGCGGTAGGCCCCAGGGACCGGATCCGCCACGTCGAGCTCGGGCGAGACCGAGCGGGTGACGCGGGCGCAGTCGCTGACATCGACGCCGCCGACGCGATCGATGGTGAGGCGCAGGATCGGTCCGCTCTGGTCGCCGGTCATCTCGACGGCGATGAGGTCGTAGCCCGCCTCGGTGACGGTGGGCTCTAGCAGCTCTCGCACGCGGTCTTGCACGGTGCGGCGGGCGACGTGGTCCATGGTCAGCTCCGGGGGGACGAGGGGCACAAAAAAAGGAGAGGCCAGATGGCCGCTCCTATTGCAGGGGCGCTCTCCGGTGCACCGTCGTCTAGCGACAGGCGCACCACAGACACAGGGCCGTGCCGGGTCCTGGCGTGCCCGTCTTATGGGGCCGATCGGGCACCGTCAAGGCGCGTCGAGGCCTGGGCCCTCCAGCCGGTCCCCGCAGGCCTGGGTCGCCTCCGCGGCCCGCAGCTCGGCGCTCGGCGCGGGGAAGGGCGAGCGCTGCACCTCCATCGCCAGGAAGATCTCGACCAAGTCGCGCACGGCTTGGCCTTCAGGCGTGCAGCTGCGCTCGGCCCAGAACGCGAGCACGGCCGCGCGGCGCTCTTCAGGGGTCGGCAGCGGCGGTCGGTCGGGCCGCATGGGCTTGCCCTCCAGCCACAGCTGGTCGAGGGCTTCGGGCAGGTCGATCCCGATGCGCTGCTCCATGTTCCGCGCGATGATCGCCTCGCGCCAGCCCCGCAGCTCGGGGTCGATGCCGTTGGCCACCCGGGCCTTCTGGGGCTCGAGGCGGGCGGGGCTCACGAGCCATCCGCTCAACTTGATGCACATCAGCGTGAAGGGCGGGATGCACGACAGCCAGACGAGCTTGGTCTTGCCCTTGACCCAGGGCTCAAAACGCGGGCGGGTCCGCCTCAGAACAACGAAGCCATCGTCATAGACGACGACCGTGGGCCGCCAGGCGGACTGCGGGCGGTAGACCGTGTGGTCGCCCTTCTTCTCACCGTTCCGGTAGCCCAGCTCGCGGATGTCTCGGTCGAGCTTCTTCCGGGCCTTGGCGACCTGAAGCTGCCCAAACACGATGATCTCTTCACCGCCGGTGGCCTCCGCTGCCCCGGCCTCCGCTGCCCCGGCTTCCGCTTCCTTGGGCGCAGCAGGGGCCGGCGGGGGCGCCGGTGGGGCGTCGATCGCCGGGCTCTCTGCTCTCGCCGATTGGGCGAAAAGCAGGGCCGCGAGGGCAAAGCCGAACGGGGCTCCGCGCATCAGGTGCCGCTGAACTGCACGTCGTCGAAGAGCAGCGTCGGGCAACGCCAGGCGCTGAAGATCCACGGGTCGTTGGCGGCGGTCTGGTAGCGCTCCATCAGGTCGAAAATATTGCCCGAGACGTTCATCTCGGCGAGGCTGGCCACGACCTCCCCGCGCTCGAGCAGGCTGCCCTGCACGCCGAAGGAGAAGTCCCCGGAGGCGGCGTTGCTGTTGCCGCCCAAGAAGCCCTCGACGCGGATCACCTGGGGCAGGGCCCGGATGAGCTCCACCGGAGAGGCGTCGCCGGGCGCGATCACGAGGTTGCTCGGGCCGCCCATGGTCACCGCCTCGGCCATGCGGCGGCTGTTGTAGACGTCGATGAAGTACATCTGCAGTACGCCATCTTCGACGATGTTGCGCGCGATGGCGGGGATGCCGTCGCTGTCGCTGCGGCGGCTGCCCGAGCCGCGGGGGATGAGCGGCTCGTCCCGGAGGGTGAAGGCGCTCGAAGCGACGCGCTGGCCGCGCTTCCCGGCCATGCACGACCGGCCTTCGTAGAGGCTGGTGCCGCCGAGGGGGCTGAGCAAGGTGCCGAGCACCCGACCCACCGCCCGACGATCGAGCAGCATGGGGTAGCGGCCGCTGGTGATCGGTTTTGCGCCGAGCCGTCGGGCAGCGTTGGCGGCGGCGTCCTCGGCGAGCCACCCGACCGAGGGCATGTCCGCGCCGTGGGAGGCCCCCACCATCGACCAGCCCTCGGGCAGCCGACCGTCTTGATCTTCCAGGGAGAGCGTGGCGCCGTGGCCGAAGCTGGTGCGCGCGCTCTCCTCCTCAAAACCGTGCGAGGTGACCCAGGCGGTCTCGGAGCGGCCGTCCCAGACGTAGGCGGTGGCCGATCGGACCGGGAGCTTCGCGGCGGCGGCCAAGGTGCGCGCCTCCATCTCCTCCACCCAGGCCCGGCGCTGGTCGGGGCCGAGCGCGGCTTGTTCGGGATCGACGAGGTCGAGGTTGGCGTCAGCGACGCCCATCTGCTCGCGGGGCGGCAGGGCCCGATCGGGGTCGGGCTCCAAGAACCGGGTGGCCGCGATGGCTCGCTCCAAGAAGGGCTGGAAGGCTTCGGGCCGCAGGTCATTGGTGCTGTGGCTGGAGAACCGCCCGTCCACCATCAGCTCGACCGAGGCGGCGAGGGAGCGCGACTCTTGCGCCTTCTCGACCCGACCGTCGCGCCGCGACAGCTCGGTAGAGGTGCCGCTCGACACCGAGACGCTGACCTCCTCGGCGCCGAGGCGCTGGGCCAAAGTGACGACCCCGCGGCCGATCTCCAGCAGTCGGCTGGTGGGCACGCCGCTCATCCCACACCCCCGACAGACAGGCTTTTGACCCGAACCGTCGGCATGCCTTGGCTCACCGGCACGCTCTGGCCGTCCTTGCCGCAGGTCCAGCCGCCGTCGTCGAGCACGAGGTCGTCGCCGATCATGTCCATGTTCGCCAAGGCCTCCGGGCCGTTGCCGATGATGTTGACGTCCTTGATCGGGCGCGTCAGCTTGCCGCCCTCTATCAAGTAGCCGTGGCGCATATAGAAGGAGAAGTCTCCGCCGCCGATGTTGACCTGGCCGTTCGCGAAGCTGACGCAGTAGATGCCCTTTTCGACGGAGCGGATGATCTCCTCGGGCGCGTGCGGGCCGGGCTCCATCACCGTGGCCCGCATGCGAGGCAGCGGTGCGCTCCGGAAGTCTTGGCGCCGCCCGGAGCCGGTCGGGGCCACACCATAGTGCCGCGCGCTGATCTCATCGTGCAGATAACTGCGCAGCACGCCGTTCTCGACGAGCACGGTGCGTTGGCTGAGGTTGCCCTCGTCGTCCACGTTGACCGCGCCGCGGGTGCCCGGCAGGGTGCCGTCGTCCACCACCGTGACGTGCTCATTGGCGATGCGGAGGCCCATCTTGTCGGCGTAGATGCTCGTGCGCTTGCGGTTGAAGTCGGCCTCCATCCCGTGGCCGATGGCCTCGTGCAGCAGAATGGCGCTGGGGCCGGCCGCCAGGACCACCGGCATCTCGCCGGCGGGCGGCTTCCCGGCGGTGAGCAAGAACACCGTGCGGCTCACGGCCTGGTCGATGAGCCGCTCCACCGCCTCGGGGGCGAACAGCTCAAAACCGGCCCGGCCGGCCAGGTTGTGCCCGGCAGACTCGCGCAGCTCGCCGTCCACCGCGGTGCACCGCAGGCTGGCGCTGGCCATCGGCCGGGTGTCCTCGAAGAGGCGGCCATCGGGGCGGGCGATGAGCACGCGGCGGGCGCCGTCCGAGAGAGAGCCTTCGACCCGGCGAATGCGCGCGTCCTTGGCGAAGGCCCGGGCCTCCCAGTCCTGCAGGAGCTTGACCCGGGCGTCCACGCCGACCTCGCCCCAGGGCAGCAGCTCCGGGTAGAGGTTGGGCACTGGCCGCATGCGAAGGAAGGCCGCGGTCTTTCCGGGCGTCCCGCGGGCGATCTCGGCGGCGGCGCGGGCGGCCGCGCAGAGGGCCTCGGGGTCGAGGTCCTCGCTGTAGG
>CANHON010000366.1 GCA_947462115.1 Deltaproteobacteria bacterium
AGCAGCTGGCCTTTGACGCCGCCCTTCAGCAGATCGACGCCGCCCCCGGCAGCCTCGGCGGCTGTTGGGGCATCGTCAAGGACCTCACCCTCACCTACCCGCGGGTCCACCCCCTCCTCGGCCCGCCCGAGCAGCCCTGGCCGAGCGTCGAGCAGCAGGTCTGCGGTCAGGCCTGCGCCGCGGCCTACCACCTGCGCCCGCTGCCCGAGGGCGCCACCTGGGTCACCCCGCTCGAAGATCTCCGCCTCTGCCTCGACGGCGGCGCGCCGCGCGGGGACGAAGGGCTCCGTCGCCTGGACCGCCTGCAGCTGCCGTGGAACCCCAAGCAAGGCGGCGGCTGGCAGCCGGCCCGCGCCTCGGAGCTGTGCGCCTTCCACGTGCTCGCGCAGGGCTACCTGCCGCCGGCCGTCGTCGTGGGAGAGGTGCCGAGCCAGCTCTGGGCCGGCACCGGCGAGCGCAACAGCCAGCTCGCGGGCGGCCCGGACGGCACCGCGCAGCGGGCGGCCCTGGCCCTCAACAGCGTCGGCAAGGCCCGAAGCATCAACAGCTGCGGCCACGTGGCCGCGCAGTGCTTCGTCTCCGGTATGCTCGACGTCATGGGCCAAGACCGGCTCCGCGCCTACGAGTGGGCCCAGGCCTGGGACCGGGACGTGGTGGCGCTGGTCAACCCCGACAAGCGCACCGAGGCCTCCAGCCGCCAGAGCGTGATGCAGACCTCCCCGTGGTGCGGGCTCGTCCAGCCCTTCGTCAGCCGCGACGGGCGCCTGCCCGAGGGCCAGCTCGACTACCCCTGCGCCTACGGCGTGGAGGAGACCCGGACCCAGGTGTTCAACAGCATCCGCGCCATCGCCTCGGGCCGCGTGGCGGAGACCGCCCCATGAGCGCCGCAAAGCCACCCAAGGCCTCCTTGATCGCGCGTGTTCAGGTGGTCGTCGCCGAGAACTGGGACATGGTCCTGGTGGGCATCGCCCTGTCCTGCGCCCAGACCGTCGTCCCCGGCGACCACGCGCTCGCCGACCCGATGTTGATGCCCTGGCTCATGCTGTGCCTGAGCATCAGCACGCTGCTCCGGGGCCGCGCGGTGGGCGACGGCCCGCACCCCATGCTCACCGAGCGGCGGGGCTTCATGACCGGGGCCCTGCGCCGCCTCGCCGTGACCGCCATCCCCGGCGTCATTTTGGCCCTCTTTCTGGCCGCGCGGAGCTTCCGCAGCTCGCTGGTGGGCATGGACGCCGGCTTCGGCGCCGTGGGCCTGCCCGCCGCCCTCGCGGTGCTGGTCGGGGGCGCGGTGGTCGGCCTGCTGGTCGCCACCCGCAACCACGGGCGCACGGCCTGGGACCCGCCCGGCATCTCCACCGCGCTGTTCACCGCCGCCCTGACCGTGCTCGGCCTCAGCGGCACGCTGCTGATGGGCGCGGCCTCCACCTTGGGCGACGACGGCCTGTTCGCCTTCTTGCCGCAGTCGATCACCCTCGGCATCGCCTTTTTGACGGTCGGGCTGGCGCTCGGTCGGGTGCAGCACCTCCGGCAGCGCCTCGCCGCGCGCAGGCGAGACGGCGGGCCCTACCGACCCGCGATGTTCCGCGTCGCCCTCGCCCTCGCCGGCCCCTCGCTCGGCCTGTGGGTGCTGCTGCAGATCTACGCGCGCCTCACAGGCAGCGTCGGCTTTGAGCAGGCCTGGGTCCTGGTCTTTCACGTGCTGTCCTGGTCGGTGGTCCTCTGGCCCGCCCGCCGCCCGGTGGCGGTCCACTGCCTGTTGCACGAGGTGGTGCCGATCGGCGGCGCCGACGAGCCGACCACGACGACGGCGGCGAGCTTTGAGGAGGCGCCCGAGGGCGCGCTTCGCATCAACCCCATCGACCTGCGCCGCACCCGGAACATCCACGCCTGGACCGTTCCGGTGCGGGCCAGCCGGATCGAGGAGCTCGACGACCCCATCCGGCCGCTGTGGAGCCGCCCGGCGCCCTTCAGCCAATCCCATGCCCTCGGCGACGCCGCCTTTGAGCCCGAGCCCTCCACGCTCGCGGTCCAGACCGGCCGAATCACCGTGCACCTGCGCGGCGGGGCCGACGTGGCCAGCCTCTCGGGCGGCGCGGCGGTGCGCAGGGTCGTGATCTTGCAGGCCTTCCCGGAGCCGGGGCAGCCCCGCAAGGCCCGCCCGCGGACCTACCGCTGGGAGCCCGCGGTGCCGGCGGTCTGCGTGCAGAACGTCGACGCCGCGACCCAGCAGGTCACGCTCATCAACGGCTCGATCTTGGTGCTGTCCACCGAGGGCATCGCCCGCGCCTACGAGCTCGAGATCGGCGCTCCCGTCTACGACTGGGAGGAGGCGATGCTGCAGCGCCCCCCTCAGCTCGAAGACTACGTGGCGACCTGAGGGGACCGTGATGCACCTTGCAGCGATGATCTTCCTGCTGACCACCCCCGTGCACGCTGGCACCGCCCGCGACGACTGGGCGCTGGTGGCCGCCTACGATCTGGCGGCGGTGATGGCCGCCGACCCGCAGCCCCGCACCGACTTCACCTGGCAGCCGCGGGCCGAGATGGAGGAGGCCTGCGGACCGGTCAAGATGCCGCAGGGCATGGGCATCATGGAGGCCGAGGCCTTCTCGAGCGGCCTGAGCCCCACCCTCGCCCTGCTGCTGGAGCGCCCCGAGGGCCACGAGGCGCTCCTGAGCCTCGACAACGTGCAGATCGCCCTGATGCGCGGCGCCATCCGCGAGCCCCTGCAGCCCGCCGTGCTGCCCCGCGACCTCGAGGTGGAGATCTCCGGCAGCGCGGAAGACCGCTACAAGCAGTTGATCCGCACCCAGATCGCCATGGAGACCTGCATGGAGCACAAGGTGGGGCGGGCTTGGCGGAGCTCCGACGCCCGCCTCGTGCGCCAGGCCTTTCTGCTCGAGCCCCCCGGCGCGGTGGGCGATCGCGGGCCCTCCCGCATGTTCTTCGGCGGGCAGTGGCGACCGGTCCCGGCCCTGCTCGGCCCGCCCGCGGCCTGTGAGCTGAGCCCGCCGCCCGCCGAAGACGGCGCTGGGATCACCATCAGCCGCGGTGAAGGCAGCGCCTTGCTGGTGCCCACCGATGTGTGGGGCGCGAGCCTCGGCGCCTGCCGTCCGCACCGCTCCGCCGCGCTGAGCGGGGGGACCCCCGAGCGCCTCCCCTTGGCCCTGAGCGCCATGGCCGGCGACGAGGCCGCGCCCAACCCCCGCGGCGCGCGGGAGCGGTTGGCGATCCGCATCGATCAAGCGGACGGCGAGCCGCGGATCGAGGTGAAGCTCGACGACAAGGTCGTGCTCGCCGAGAAGGACCTGTTCAGCCGACTGAGCGACGCCGAGCCCGAGGGCCCCGAGGATGACGCCCCCAAGGGCCTCACCGACGTGCTGGCCTTCGTGCCCTACACGCTCCCGACCGTCGGCCCCCGGTCGGAGCCCGACCGCTACACCCTGCTGCTCGTGCCCAACTGGCAGCTCCGCGACCGCTTCAAGGCCATGTCCCTCGCCGCGCCCAACAACGAGGAGCTCGCCGAGGCGATGCGCGCGGAGAACGCCGTCACTTGGCTGCTCGAGCACCCCGACTTCCTCGTGCTGCAGGTGCGGAGCACCGAGGCCGCCCACGCGTCGGAACCCGCCGTCATTGACGCGCTGGTCGATCAGATCACCAACCTCCTCCCCAAGGACGAGGCGGAGGGCGCCGGGTCCGGGCCGAAGCTGCCGACGCTCTCCACGGTGCTCGGCCAGGGCGGCTGGGGCATCCGCGACTGGGGCTTCATTGTCGGCCAAGATCGAGCGCATACGCCGATCGTCCTGCCGATCCAAGGCAGCCCGAGCCGGACCCAGAGCCTCACGGCCCACCGCGCCTGGAGCCACGGCTCCTTCTTGTTGTTCGCGCTGATGGGCGGCAGCCTGACCGTGCTGGGGATGCGCCGCGTGCGCGATCTGTGGACGGCCACCCCCGAGGAGCGGGCCACCTACTGGCCAGGGCGCCGGGCCGACGCCGCCGGGCCGGGCATGGGCAGCAGCAGCGGACCCCCGCCCGGAGACGAAGGATGAGCCGCGGGAGCAAAGCGCCGCCCGCTCAAGAAGAGGCCGTCGACAAGGCGCTGGCAGACCCGGCGGCGCGCCGGCGCCTCGCCCGGGCGATCGCGCGCGCGCTCCGGTCGATGGACGAGGAGGCCGGCGTGCGTGAGGCCTCCCGCCGGAGCAGCCGTTGAGCGGCGATCGCGACGAAGCGCCGGCCCCCAAGCCCACGAAGCCCGGCCGGACCCGCAAGCCCAAGCGGGCGAAGGGGGCGCCGGAGGCGGCGCCGATCGAGGCGGCTGCGCCCCCCGCGGCCCCGCCGCCCGAGGCCCCGCCAAGCCCGGAGATCGACGCGCCCGTGCGCTCCTTGCGCGCCGCGGCCGCCGCCCAGGAGGATGGCCCCCGGTGGCCCCGCCCGACGCTGCGGGCGCCCTGGGGGCCGCTGGGCGCGCTGGGCTGGCGCGGCGATGTGGACTGGCGCGGCCCGCTCCGCTCCGGCCCGGACTGGTCCGCCGGCGACCTCGGCTGGGGTGGGCGCAAGCGCCTGCAGTTCCGCGCGCGGAGCTCCTTGGTCTACCTGCTCGCGGAGATGACCAACCCCGCGCCCGCCGCGCCCTCGGCGCCCGAGGCGCCCTGGTGGCTGGAGAAGCGGGCGAACTGGTGGGAGCGCGCGGCGTCGGCCGTCCGGGCCGCGCCCGGCAGCCAAGCCCAGCGCGCCGAGCTGCTGCGGGCCCTCGGCGCTCCCGCCGCCAAGGCCGCGCCCCCC
>CANHON010000367.1 GCA_947462115.1 Deltaproteobacteria bacterium
CAGCCTTTAGGTCAATCGCGGCAGCTCTTCCCCCGGCCGGCCGCGCCCCTTCCATCGCCTCCGGAGCCCGCCATGATCGGCACCCGCGCCACCGCCCTGCCCGCCCTCCTCGTCGTCGCCGCCCTGTTCGCCGGCTGCAAGAAGGAGGTGACGAATGAGCAGTCCACCGAGACCGACCCCACGGTCGATTGGGAAGCGTCGGGCGACGACGGCGGCGACGGCAGCGGTGACACCGGCGCTGAAGCGGCCATGGCCGAAGATGACGTGCAGGACGCCGGTCCCAGCCTCGTGATCGTCGGCGCTGCGCCGGTCGAGGCCGCCGCGCGCTGATCCCCCGGCCGTCCGACCCGCGGCGGCCACAGACGAAGGCGCCCCCGGGGAGATCCGGTGGCGCCTTTGTTTCATCTGGATTCAGCCGGGCTCAGACCAGCAGCGAGCTGCCGGTGGCCGCGAGCTTGGCGGCGGCGCTGCCCTCCGTCGGCAGCACCACCACCGTCGGGACGGCGCGGCCGCGCTGCACCGCCGGGCGGGCGCCGATCTCCGCCATCCACCGGGCGAGGTGGTCGAGGCCGCTGACGTCCGCGCCGCTCCAGGCGTGGGTGTGGGCCCAGCACCAGCAGGCGATGTCGGCGATGGTGTACTGCTCGCCCACAAGGAAGGGCCGGTCCGCGAGGCGATCGTTCATGACGCTGAGCAGGCGCCGGCTCTCGCGCTGGTACCGATCGATGGCGTAGGGGATCTTCTCGGGCGTGTAGCGGTAAAATACGTTGGCTTGGCCCATCATCGGCCCGAGCCCGCCCATCTGGAACATGAGCCAGGACAGGGTCTCCGCCCGCCCCACGGGATCGGCCGGCAGCAGGGCACCCTCGCGCTCGGCGAGGTGCAGCAGGATGGCGCCCGACTCAAAGATCGCCAGCGGACCGCCGGCCGGCGTGGTCACCCGCCGGTCGTGCAGGGCGGGGATGCGGCCGTTGGGGTTGATCTGCACAAACCACGGCTTCTTCTGCTCGCCAGTGGTGATGTTGACGTCAACCACGCTGTAGTCGAGGCCAAGCTCCTCCAGCGCGACGCTCACCTTCCAGCCGTTGGGCGTGCCGTGGGTGTAGAGGATGAGCTCGGCCTCGGGGCGGAGCGCGGCGGCGAAGGGCTCAGGGATCGTGGGCAAGGGCGCGAGCGGCATCGGTGGCCTCCTGCGGCCCTGCTAGCCCGGTCGCGGCGCCGCGTCGGCGGATAGACGCGGGCGCCCGGCCCCCCGCGCCGGCCCGCGGAGCCCCGATGACCCCCTCGACCCCGACCGCGCCGGCCCAGCTGGGCCTCGCTTGGCAGCTCAGCGGCGTCACCGGCTGGGGCCTCTATGGCCTGCAGCTCTGCCTGGAGCTGCTGCGTCGCGGCGAGACCGAGCCGCTGCTGCTGGCCCCCTCCGCCCTGCTCGAGCTCGACCCGCTGCAGCGGCGCCTCATGGGCCCAGCCCTGCAAAAACAGGCGGCATTTCAACGCTATCTGGCGGAGCTCGGCCCCCGCGACGGCGCCCGGGTGTCGGGCCCGGTGGCCAAGTCGCTGCTGCCCGGCTTCCGGCCGATGTCGGCGGGCGAGCGGTGGGTGGGCGCCAAAGAGCTGGGCGTCATCTTTTTCGAGGACACCCGCATCCGCCCCGAGGATGTGGAGCGGGCCAAGCGCTTCGACCGCATCATCACCGGTTCCACGTGGAACCAGGGGCTCCTGGAGGCCGCGGGGATCGGCCACAGCCGGTTGATCCTGCAGGGCGTCGATCCCGTGCGCTTTCACCCCCAGCCGCGCCGGCGCCTGCCCGGCGATCCCTTCGTCATCTGGAGCGGCGGCAAGCTGGAGCACCGAAAGGCCCAAGATATCGTGCTGGAGGCCTTTCGCCGCTTTCATTCGCGGCACCCGGACAGCCTGCTGCTCACCGCCTGGCAGAACGTCTGGCCGGAGACCGTCAAGGACATCGCCCGCAGCCCGCACCGCCTCGGGCTGCCCAAGCTCCGCCCGGACCGCAGCCTGGACGTGGAGGGCTGGGCCAAGCAGGCGGGCCTGCCGGCCGGGGCGGTCATCGACTGTGGGCTGGTGCCCAACCAAGGGCTGCCGGCCTTGATGGCGGCGGCGCACTGCGGGCTGTTCCCCAGCCGCTACGAGTCGGGCACCAACCTGCCGGCCATGGAGACGATGGCGATGGGCATCCCCGTGATCTTGTCGCGGAACACCGGCCACCTCGACCTCATCGCCCTCGGCGGCCCCGGCGCTGCGCCGCCCTGCCTCGTCCTCGGGCAGCAGGATCCGGTGGGCTTCGTGCCCCCCAACATGGGCAGCGAGGGCTGGGGCGAGAGCGACGTGGACGAGGCGGTGGCCCACCTGGAGGCGCTCTACTCGGACCGGGCGGCGGCGGCGGCCCTCGGGGCGGCGGGCGCGGCGGCGATGGGAGTGCTGCGGTGGTCTGACCAGGTCGGCCAGTGGGCGGCCCTGCTCGCGGCGCTCTGAGCCGAAGCCCGAAGGCCCGCTTTGGCCCGCTTTGGCCCGTTGTTACAAGGTGCCGAAAAGGTAGGTGCGGACCAAGAAGGTGAGCCCGAAGGCCAGCGCGGCGACGCCGCCGACCAGCGCGGAGCTCACGAGGACTGGGCGCGCGTACACTTTGAGGCTGGACATGGGGCATGACCGTTGGGCGACGCATTGGGTGCCCACTGCGGCCGGCGCGGGCACCCTTGTGCGGAGGGTGAGCGGGGATCGGCGCGGCTGCGGGGTGCTGGAGGGTGTCGCTGGCCCCTCCGGCGGTGTTGTAGCCCCGGGAACGGCCAATGTCGTCCCCCACGGGAGCCCCGCTGACAAATGTAGACAGAACGCAGGGCGCCGCCCTCGGCCCCAGGCCTGTCAGCCTTGGTCGCTGTTATCGCGAGAAATCTCGTGCAATTGCTGGCGGCCCGGGCGAATGGGCGGTTTAGATAGGGCTCTCGTCGTCCGCTGACCGGGCGCAGGCTTGGGCGCTTTGCGTAGGGTCCCGCATGGCGCGCAGCCCCGCGGCCCACAAGCAGGCGAGGCCGAGCAGGGCCGGTCCGGCGAATTTGCTCTCCTGCAGCAGCCAATGGCTCAAGGTGGCGGCGGGGCCGACCAGCAGGCCGGGACCCTCGTCGTCGCCGCTCAGGGCCGCCTGCAGCCAGCGCATCCAGTTCAGCGGGAGCCCGGTGAAAATGACGCCCAGCACGCTGATCGCCAGCAGGCCGCGGGCGCGCCCCCGGAGCTGCAGGGCGGCGCTCAGGGCGGCGGCGGCCGGCAACAGCATGAACATCAGGTGGTGCTCGTAGGTGTAGACCGGCGTGAGCGTCAGCACCACGGTGAGGGCCCCGGCGATGAGGCCCTGCTGCAGGCCATCCTCGGGCTGGCGCCACCGTCGCGCGGCGGCGGCGCACAGGGCCACGAGGCCGAGCGAGCTGAGGCTGGCCAGGGTCTGGACCGCCGGCTGCAGGCGGTGCTTGGTCGGCCCGGGCCACGCTTGGTTGAGCAGGTCCGGCCAGGAGTGGTTGCTCGGCAGGGTGATCGGCACCTTGAGGCCGTGGTAGTCCCCGCTCGCGAAGCCCGGCAAGATCTCGGTGTAGAACCGCATCTGCACGTCGATCCCGACGAGGGGCAAGCTCAGCGCGCTCAGGCCCACCGCCGTGGCGCAGGCCGCCGCCACCGGCCGCCACCGCCCCTGCCCCAGCCAGCCCGCGAGGTAGAGCGCCGGCGACATCTTGGCCATGGCCGCCGCCCCGACCAGGACCCCGTTGCTGCGCCAGAGGCCGATCAAGGCGAGGAGCAGCACCAGCGCGTTGGCCTGGCCCATCTTGGCGCTGTCGGCGATGGGCGAGAGGGCGACGAGCAGCCCGAGCAGCAGCCAGGTCGGCGCGCCGAGCCAGCGCCGCAGCACCGCCGCCGCGCCGAGCACCGCGGCCTGACTCATCCAGAACCAGCCCTGGTACGCTGTTCGCAGCGAGAGCTGTTGATCCCACAGCAGGCCGAGCAAGAAGGGCGGCGGGTAGAAGAAGGGGTGGACGGCCTTGCGCGTGCCCTCCTCGGCGCTGCGCCGGCCGAGACCCTCGGTGTCGTAGGGGTCCTCGCCGGCGAGGGCCGCCTGGGCGGCGTAGTGGTAGCTCGCGAAGTCTCGGCCGCTTTTGCTCGCCCGCACCGCCTGGAGGGGCTGGTAGACCCCGACCACGGCGAAGCTCAGGCCCAAGGCCAGCGCCGCGAGGGTGGAGGCGGAGGGGCCCGCGGCGGGGGTGGGCTTCTGCTGCTCAGGCACGCGATCCTCCGGCCGGGCGTGACCGCGGCCTGCGGCGAGGCTAACCGCCGCGGCATGCCACCGTCCCTGCTGCACACCGCCCCGCCCGCGCCGCCCTCGGGCACCACCGACCGCCTTTTTGGCCTGCTGGAGCGCATCCACGGCGACAAGCCCTGGGGTCGCCTCTTGGACGCCGGCACGGGCGAGCACTCCTTGCGCTGGGTGCTGTCCCTGCCTACGACGGGCTGGACGGCCATCACCGGCGGCGAGGGCGGAAAAGGCGAGCTGGGGCGCAAGTACGCCGCCCAGCTCCGCCCCCAAGACGGCCTCATCGTGGGCGACTGGGCGGACCCAGTCCTGCTCGTGGATGAGCAGTACGACGTCATTCTGGCGGACTACCTGCTCGGCGCCCTCGACGGCTTCGCCCCTTACTTTCAGGACCGGCTGTTTCCGCGCCTGCGCCAGCACCTGCGCCCGGGCGGCGCCCTCTACGTCATCGGGCTCGGGCCCTTCCCC